>JAFUDD010000133.1 GCA_017459315.1 Clostridia bacterium
CCGACAGCGAGGGCAAGGAAAAGCTCACCGCCGAGGTGATGTTCCGTGCGTCCGAAAAGGTCACCAGCTATCGGCTTTTGGACGATACGTTCGCCAAGAATATCGACTGTCTCTCCGAAAACATCAAGTTCCAGAACCTTGCCGTCGGCAGCTATACGCTCACGCTGACCGGCGAGGACGCGGCGGGCAACCGCATGACACTGGCCTCCGTCCCGTTCAAAATCAGCAACGAACGCTGGCTGCAGCTGCAGCCCAACAACCTGCGCGGCAATTATACGACTGCGCTTGCGTTCTTCGGCTCGCCGGAGCGTTTCCTGTTCCGCTACCGCACGACCGATTCGACGATGATTTCCGTCGATCCGGAGTGGCGCGAGCAGTATGACGCCGAGGCCGTCGTGATCAACGGCAAGACGTGGCGCTGCCATGTGGACGCCGTGCCGTACTTTGAAAAGGCCGGGCAATATTTGGAAAGTACCTATATCCGCATCCACGGCAACAAGCTCGATACCGGCGTGGTGCGGCTTAAGGACCTTGTCACGTTCAACGGCTCCATCGTGCGTCGCTTCACGAACTCGAACCAGTTCATCAGCCACCATTCGTTCGGCACCGCCGTCGATATCAACGCCTACTATCCGAGCCACCGCGACGTGCTGTCCAACCGCGACGTTATCTACAAGGAGGTCACGAAAAACCTCACCTATAACGGCATCGTCGAGCTCGACGGCCTCCCCTGCTACGACTTCACCTACACCGGCACCGCCAAGGCCGGGCTGTGCAAGGTTCCCGAGCCGCTGATGAACTACCTGCTCTATGAGCTCGCGTTCTATCGCGCCGGGTTCAGCTGGGGGCTTTACTATCCGCACACCTGCGACGGCATGCACTTCACGCTTTCCGAGCTGTCCCCCTCGCTGTTTACCGACAGTCCCTATGCGATGCGCAAGGTCTTTGCCTACGTTGAGGACGGCAGCGAAGCCGCCCCCGCAGCCGACGACGCCGCTTCCGCCGACGCTACCGAAGCCGCGGCCGACGCCACTTCCGACAGCGATCTGACGACCGTTGACCAAAAGGCCGCCGCGCCCGAAGCGCCGTCCGAACCTGCCGCCGACGCCGAGCCGGACGCTTCCTCGTATGAAACGGAAATGAGCACGAAGTAAAAAAGCCGTTCCGTCGGCCTCCCCAAAAAGAAACGATCCTCCGCTGTACCGGCCCGGTCAGCGGAGGATTTTGTTGTCTATGCCCATGCTTTGGATGGATTTCGTTGCTACGCGCGCAGATCCGGGCCCGGATCGCCGAGTCGCCAATGCTTGCGGCAGAGGCCGATATATTTATCGTTGGCGCCGAGGACGACCTGCTCGCCCTCCTTGGTGATGCCGCCCTTGCCGTCGAGACGCGCGTTGCAGGTGGCTTTTCTGCCGCACCAGCAGATCGTCTTGACCTCCTCGATGGTATCCGCACGGGCTAACAGCCAATGGCTGCCCTCGAAGAAATTGCCCTGAAAGTCGGTCTTTAAACCGTAGCAGATCACGGGCACGTCGTATTCATCGACGATTTGACAGAAGCGTTCGACCTCCTCTTTGGTCAAAAACTGCGCTTCATCGACGATCAGACAGTCATACTCGCCCGCCTTCACGCGCTCCATATCGAGGTTCTGCACAAGCTCACATTCGGCCTCGAGGCCGCAGCGGGACCAGATGCGGTTTTTGCCGTCGCGCACGTCGATGGACGGCTTCAAAAGCAGCGCGTTTTTGCCGCGCTCCCAGTAGTTATAATGCACCATCAGCGCGTTGGCGGTCTTGCTCGACCCCATCGCGCCGTAGCGGAAATACAGCTTTGCCATGGTTCCCTCCCGAACAGTTTGTCCATGCCTATTATACAGGAAGAACCCGGCGTTGTCAAAATAATCATGGCGCAAAAAAAGTTGTTGACGAATTCAAAAAGAGCGAGTATAATAGTTTTCGCGTCAAAAAGCAATCGCTTAGCGCAATGTTGTTCACAGAGGGGAGGGAGAAAGAATGGAAATCAGAGTCGGCGAAAACGAATCCCTGGAAAGCGCACTCAAAAGATGGAAGCGTAAGTGCGCCCGCAGCGGCG
>JAFUDD010000134.1 GCA_017459315.1 Clostridia bacterium
CTTTTGCAGGGGTTCATACTGCGGGGTAAAGCCGCAGCCCGGCGCGGTGTTGACGATCAGCATGACCTTTCCCCGATAACCTGAAAGCGACTCTTCTTTGCCGTCGCGCGTCTTGGCCGTAAAATCGTAAACGTTCATCTGTTCCTCCTTAAATTGATTTCAACTTGATTGATATAAATACAGTATATCCGGTTTTACCGAAATGTCAATGCAGCATCGGCAAGGTTCACATTTTTGTGCGATTTGTCTTGCTTCCATAAGCAAAGCATGGTATGATTCCCGCATGATCACGCATGGAGGCTTTTATGAACGCGTCGATTGATATTTCCGATGTTGTTCTGCACACAGATCGGTTGACGCTGCGCCCGTTCCGTCCTTCGGATGTGGAGGATCTGTATGCATATGCCTCGATGGATGGCGTAGGGCAAATGGCAGGTTGGCTTCCGCACCGGACAATAGCGGACTCTGCGGAGATTCTGACGCGTTTTATACAGGGCAAAAAGACGTTTGCCATCGAGTATAGCAGTAAGTGTATCGGCTCGGTTGGAATTGAGCTGTATAATGAAGAAGCGAACCCGGCGTATGATACTTTGCGTTGTCGGGAAATCGGCTATGTGCTGTCTAAGGACTATTGGGGACGCGGCATTATGCCCGAAGCGGTCCAGGCGGTGCTGGCCTATCTGTTCCGGGAGGTCGGCTTGGATGCGGTGTTTTGCGGGAACTTTCTGCAAAATACACGGTCTGCGCGTGTGCAGGAGAAATGCGGGTTTCGCATGATCGGATACGGCACGTATGAAACGCGGTTCCACACGATTGAGCAAACCGTTGAGCGTGTATTGCTTCGTTCGGAATGGGAAAGTCGAAACAGAACGTAACGGAAATCGGCTATACGGCCGGAATCCTTTTTGAGGAAAGGGATTCCGGCTTTTGCTTTCTTGACGAACCGGTATAAAGGCCATATAATATTGCACAAGGAGGCTGTTTATGGCTTTATCTTTGTTGTATACGGGTTTATTCGCCCTGTGCGGGCTTTGCATAGCGACGCTGTTGTTTGCGTTCGAAAGGTTGATCAAGCGTATCTGGTACGGGCTTGTCTTGGGTCTGCTGCTTTTGACGTGGCTGCCCTCCCTCTTGGCATTTTTCATCGGATTCAACCTCGCCGCGCAGATCGGCGCGGGGGTGATCGCGCTTTTGCTTGGCCTGCTCTGTCTGATTCTGTCGTTGCGAAACGGCGGCAAGGGCATTTTTGCCGGATTTCAAAAGCGCGATCTCGGCTTCCTGTGGGTCGTCGTTCCGTTATTCTTGCTCGGCGCGGTATTGTTTTCGACGCACATTCTAAAGCCGCTTGACAACGGCGGCGTTGCCGTCGGACAGGTTACCTATGGGGACTTGGCGATGCATCTCGGCTTCATTTCCAGTATAGCCGCGCAAGGCGTTTTTCCGCCCGAATACAGCATCTTCCCCGGTCACACGGTCAACTATCCGTTTCTGTGCGAAACCTCGGCCTCGTCGCTTGTCGTGCTCGGTGCAAACCTGCGGCAGGCCTACCTGATGACCGCGCTATATGCGTATTTACTTGTTCTGATAGGCGTTTGGTTCTTCGTCCGGGAATGGCTGCGCACAAACCGGCGCGCGCACATAGCAACGCTGCTGTTCTTCCTCGGCAGCGGCTTCGGATTTGCGTATTGGTTTGATCTGGCCAAGCATGGCGCATCCTTGAATACCTTGCTCGACGGCACGTACTTTTCCAACTTCTCCTGGCTTCTCGACGGGTTCTATGATACGCCCACCAACCTGCCGACAATCGGTCTAAGATGGGTGAACCCGATTGTCGATATGCTGATCCCGCAGCGCGCGACGCTGTTCGGATGGGCATTTCTGTTCCCGTGTCTGACGCTGCTGCATGGATTTACTTTCCGCGGCAAGCAGCAAAACATTCTGCCGCTTGGCCTGATTGCCGGGCTGCTGCCGCTGATCCATACCCATTCGTTCCTCGCGCTCGGCATTATCAGCGCCGTCTACTGTATCGGCGATCTGGTACTGCATTTTGAGAAAAAGCGGCTTGGCCTTTGGGTGCTGTATGCCGGTCTTGCCTGCGTGATCGGGATGCCGCAGCTGTTCGGATTTGCCTTTGCGCAGGCATCCGAAAGCGGCATGGTGCAGCCGCATTGGAACTGGGCGAATGAAGCGGATTCATATTTGTGGTTCTATCTGAAAAACTGGGGCTGGCTGTTTGCGCTCCTGCCTGTTGCTTTACTGACGCTTTCCAAGCGGGATCGGCACGTCTTCCTTGCACCTGCCATTCTTTGGATCATTGCCGAAGTTGTCGTCTTTCAACCGAATAACTATGACAACAACAAGCTTCTGTTCATTACATTTGCTTATGTCTGCGGCATGGTTGGAAAATGGCTCGATGCGGTCTATCGGAGAATGGACGCGTGGATCAGGAAGCGTTCCGCTGTATTCGAACGGATTTATGTCCTGCGGATATCCGCCCTGCTTATCGAGGCTGTACTGTTTATTTCGCTTTTGATCAAGCTTCGCGGCAATCATTCCATCGCATGGTATACAATTTGCACCTTACTGTTTCTTTGCGGTCTGTGCCTGTTTCTATTATATGGAGCCTTGCGCGAAGCGGTTCGTATCGGTCCGATCCATATCAAGGAGCAGTTGACAAGCTTCGCGGCAATGCTTTTCGTTATCTGGCCGATCATTGAGCTGCTGTACGGCCTTTGGCGCGGATATGCGCAAACGACGCTGTATCTCGATATTGCGCCGCTTATCCTAACCCTTCTGTTGCTGACATTTGCTATGCTGTTTACGGCGTGGCCGCTTTTCCGCCTGCCAAGGCCGAAAGCCTTTTCTGCCGCGAATCACGCCGTTGCGCTGCAGCTTGCCGCATTTGTGCTGACGCTGACCCTCTCGCTTTCCTCCACTATGACGATTCTGCGCGAGCTAAAGAGCGAGTATCAGGTATACAGCGAGTCGGATTTAGAGGTTGCGGCGTATATCCGGGAAAACACGGAACCGGATGATTTGTTCCTTGCCAACTCGTATCTATGGAATCTGGTCACGCCGACAACGGGGCGCAGCATCGTGACGGGAACCTCGACGTTCCTCTACTTTCACGGCATCGACAACACCGAGCGCGAAGCCGATGTACGGAAAATGTACGAAGCGCCTGCTTCAAATGAGCAGCTTTTCCGTCAATACGGCGTCGATTATGTATTGGTATCGAATGCGGAGCGGTATCAATATGATTGGGATGAAGCGTGGTTCAATGCGAACGGAACCGTCGTCTTTGCTAACGGTGCGGCGCGAATATACCGATTGCATTTAGCATAAGTAATCCGCAAAAAGGAGACAGCCCCTGTCTCCTTTATTTTATTCGTTTATCGATTTTTGCCAATAGCGCGGCGCATACTCTGTAAAGCCATGCTTTGCATAGAACGCATAGGATTCATGCCATATTTCCTTTGGAGCGCCAAGATGGACACGAACCGTTTTGATGCCGCGCTGTTGCAATTCCTGTTCGACATGCCGCAGCAGAGCCGTGCCGATCCCCTGCCGTTTCATAGAGGGTTTGATAAAGAACCTATGTAAAAAGGCTTCATCCGGGGAAATCACATGATAGCCGAGACAGCCGATCACGCGGTCATTGTCGTCCGTCGCAATCCAAAAGGAATCTCCCTTGTTGAGATACGCTTGCGGAATATCCAATAAATCCTCCCGCAGCGTCGGCACAAGACCGAGCGCATCCTTTGCGGAAAGCACCATAAAGAGCAAATCATCACGGTATCGGGGAGAAAACAGCTGAATCGTCATTATCTGCGCCTCATATCAAGATCAGAATACAAAATTGCGTACCGACTTGTGATCGGTACGCAATCTGGTGCGGGAAACAGGACTTGAACCTGCATGAAATCGCTTTCACACGGACCTGAACCGTGCGCGTCTGCCAATTCCGCCATTCCCGCTGGTGGATGGGGATGGATTCGAACCATCGAAGTCTGTGACGGCAGATTTACAGTCTGCTCCCTTTGGCCGCTCGGGAACCCATCCACGAAACTATATAAACTTTTCAAAAGCCCTTTGGTGGAGCCGGCGATCGGAGTCGAACCAACAACCTACTGATTACAAATCAGTTGCTCTGCCATTGAGCTACGCCGGCAGAAAAATGGCGACCCGAAGGGGGCTCGAACCCCTGACCTCCAGCGTGACAGGCTGGCGTACTAACCAACTGTACTACCGGGCCGCATATGGTGGGCCTTCAGGGACTTGAACCCCGGACCAATCGGTTATGAGCCGACCGCTCTGACCAACTGAGCTAAAGGCCCAATCCCGAAAGAAAATGGTGATCCCGAGGAGACTCGAACTCCTGTTACCGCCGTGAAAGGGCGGTGTCTTAACCGCTTGACCACGGGACCACATATTGGTCGGGGTGAGAGGATTCGAACCTCCGGCCCCATGCTCCCAAAGCACGTGCGCTACCGGACTGCGCTACACCCCGTTACGCTACGTTCTTTCAGCGACCCCATCAATATACTACAAACCGTTCAAAAAGTCAACAATGAATTCAGAAAAAATCGCAAATTATTTTTTACAATCGATCCGATCCGTCAGAACTACCTCTACCGTGTCGCCGACGCCCTTTTGTATCGCCCTGCGAATCTCCTTGCGAACGCCGAGAATATAGCACAC
>JAFUDD010000135.1 GCA_017459315.1 Clostridia bacterium
CTCGCAGGGCGCTGAAAAGGCGAATGACGATGCAAGCGGTTCCGCCGAACCCATAGGCATCAGCGAAGCAAACACCGTTGTCGGCACGTCCAGCGATGGAATTGCAGACGAAACGCCATCCGGCGGCAACGCAGATCGGCCGAATGCCGACGGTGTGCAGGGTGAGGACGATGCAGACGCAAGCGGCGCACCGGGCGAGGCCTTAGGCACGGAGCCGCCGGGAGAGCCGACCAAGGAACCGGACACACAAGCCTCCGATCCGAACATGTCCGATCCCTTGCCCGACGCTGCGCCAATCGCCGAGCAGCCGAACGATACGGTTTCCGCTCCGGTGCCGGACGAGCCGTCGGGTGAAGATTTTCCGAATGGTGAGTCGCTTAGTGAGGAAGCGAATGCAGAAGCTTCCGATGCTGCAGAAAATGAAGGTAATACAATGGTTTTCGATGCAGGCATGAATGCAGATGCGGAAATCTCCGATGTTGGCGACGAATCTGTTTCCGAGGAATCGGATGACGCTGCAAAGTCTGTCAAGAGCGCACCGACGCTGCGATCAGCTGGCTATTCCGCGCCGCATGTAGAATCAGGCACGGTTTTCACCCGTGTATCCCCAGATGCTGTCAGCGACGGTGCGATCGTCATTTTTGCGGGAGAATATGATGGTAATTTCTATGTTATGGGGTCCGAGACGGATGGCAAAGGACTTAAGCCTTTGTCTGCACCATCCCTTGCAAACGGCGGATCCTTTACATATACTGATGAACCCGTCGCTTTCTTCACAGTAGAAAAAAGTGGCAATACATTCCGATTTCTAAACGCTCAAGATATATACCTTTTGTATTTCTTTAATCTTTCAAATTATCTTAAATTACAATCAATCTCTGAGAACTCTACTTCTGAAAGTAATGCATGGATATGGGGAAACGGTTATTTCTCTGCTTCCGTGCAAGATAACCCGAATAATCCTCAAAAAATAGCCTTAAAAACAAGGTTTTATGCAGTAGGTATAACCAACAGTGATGCCGGCACCGTCTACCTCTACACCGTCAGTTCGGCCGCTGCTCCCGCCACCTACACCGTCACCTTTGACGCAAACGGCGGAAACGGCGCGCCGTCGGCGATTGAAGTGCCGGAAGACGAGGATTGCACGATTCCGGACGATGTGCCTGTCCGGGAGGGCTACATGTTCCTCGGCTGGGCGGAAAGCGCAGATGCGGCGACTGCCGCCTATCAGCCGGGCGACACGTACACCGGCCGCGCGTCCGTGACGCTTTATGCCGTATGGCAGGAGAACGTGCCCGAACCGACCGGGCCGGAAGCGGTCTTTATCGGGAACACACTGGTATTGGACGGTACCATCGGCATCAACTTTTACGTCAATGTGAACGGGGATTCGACAGGCGTAACGGCGGTGCTTTCGGACGGCAGCATCACAAAAACATACACCGTTGCTGATGCCGAGTACGTGGAACAGTATGCCGGTTATCGCATTCCCTTCCGTTATATCCCGGCGGCAGAGATCGACAAAAAGGTTACGCTGCGCATGTATGACGCCAACGGAAATGAGCTTAGTCTAAAGGATGAGAACGGTTACGCAGTCGAGGCTTCCCGCTGTTCCTACAGCGTCGCCGACTGGGGCATCAACATGCGGCACAAAGAAACCGAAACCGAAGCCACCCGTCA
>JAFUDD010000136.1 GCA_017459315.1 Clostridia bacterium
ACTGCTTCCTTGTCAACCTCGCCCATGTCGCCGCCGTGGAAAACGACGCGGTTCGGCTGCGCGGGCTGAACGAACCGCCGCTGCCGATCAGCCGCAACCGCAAAAAAGCGTTTCTTGCCGCGTTCGAGCAGAGCCTGTCCCAAAGAGGTGAAACGCCGTGATCTTTAATTGGGTGGCCGATACGCTCGGTATCGGCATCCGGCATCTGATGAGCTATTTTCTTTATATCACGCAGATGACGCTGACGATGCTGCTGTTTGCGCGCGCCTATCGCCGCAAACGGCTCTATCCGCTGCGCCTTGCGGGAATGCTGGCAGGCGGGCTTGCGCTTTCGCTGCTGATTGCCAAGTGGCGCACCGCGATCCCGGACGAGATCACGGCCGGACTTATCCTGTTCCGAATCTTTTCCTATTTTGTTCTGTCGGCGTATGTCTACGGGATGCTGCTCGTCTGCTGTGCCGAAACGCCGTTCACGCTTGCGATCTGCTGGGCGGCGGTTACCGCCGCTGCGGGCGTGTTCACCAATTTCAATTATGTCCTCGTCTTTGCCGCCGGAAACGATCCGATGCAGAGCATGTCGTTTTTGCCGACGGGTAACTGGCTGACCGATCTGCTGCTGTACTATGGTCTGCTCGTTGTTTTTCTGTTGATCGTTTCGCACCTGTTTGTGAAGCAGGCGCCGCGCTTTGCCGAGAACACAAGGGACAACGCGGTCGCGCTGCTGCTGTGCATTGGCGTCGTGCTTGTGGACGATGTGATGATGAACGTTTCCCGCCCGTTCGAGCCGGAAAGCGCCATGCTCGCTCTGTGCTTCCGAATAGCGATTCTTGTTTGCTTCCTGTTCGCGCTCGGCCTGCTGCTCGGCTTGATCAAATGGAACCGGCTCGGCACGGAGCTGACCGTCACCGAACAGCTGCTGCTTCGTGAAAAGCGATACTATCGGCAATCCAAGGCGAATGTCGAGTCGGTCAACCGGATGCTGCACGACCTCAAGCACCGGCTGAACGATATCGGGGATAAGCTGACGACCGAGGAACTGAACGATCTGCGCCGCGCGATGGCGCTGTACGATGCGAACATCAAGACCGGCAACGAGGTTCTCGATACGATCCTCTATGAAAAGCAGCTCTATTGTCAGCAGAACGGTGTGCGCTTAACCTGCATGGCGGACGGCGCGCTGCTGAAAAGCGTTTCACCGTCGCTGCTGTATTCGCTGTTCGACAACGCGATCGACAACGCGATGGAGGCCGTGCTCCGGCTCGACGATCCCGAAAGCCGCCTGGTGGCGCTGACCGTCTCGCGTGAGGGCGAAGCCGCCGAGATCGTCGTGCGAAACCTCTATGATCCCGCCTCCGACGCCGCCGTGACCGCCAAGGCCGACAAGAACCGCCATGGCTACGGCATCGCGTCGATGAAAACGGCTGCCGAGCGTTGCGGCGGCACGCTGATGATCGACCGTGCCGACGGCATCTTCACGCTGACCGTGCGCATCCCCGCCGCATAAGGAAAAATCCAAAACAACAAAGAAGCAGGTTTTCGCCTGCTTCTTTGCGTTTACCGTTTATTTAATTAGTGTAGTTGTCGAAATAGCCCTGCACAAGCACGACCGGTGTGCCCTTGTCGCCGGAGCCGGAGGTGAGGTCGCACAGCGAGCCGATCAGGTCGGTGAGCTGCCGCGGCGTGGTGCCCTCGGACGCCATCTGACCGACAAGGTCGTGATCCTTCTTGCGGATGCTCTCGGAGATCGCTTCGCGTAGCGCGTCGCCGGACAGCTCCTTATAGTCGTTGTCGGCAAGGTACTTGAGCTTCAGTTCGTTCGGCGTGCCGATCAGACCGCTCGTATAAGCCGGGCTGACGACCGGGTCCGCAAGCTCCCAAATCTTGCCCTGCGGATCCTTGAACGCGCCGTCGCCGTAAATCATGACTTCGACATTCTTGCCGGTCGCGTCCTTGATCTTGCGCTGGATGCTCGAAACGACGGGCATGCAGTCGCGCGGGAAGAGCTTTACGGTGTCCTCGGTGGCCTTGTTGGAGCCGAGCAGACCGCAGAAATCATTGTAGCCGCTGCCGTGGATCGGGGCGTTCAGGATATCGTCAAGCCCGCAGACCACATGCGCGCCCGCCGCCTTCAAGATGCGCTTGGTTCTCTGGCGGGTGTGGATATCGCAGGTCAGCACGTTCTTCGTGTAGGAGAGGATCGCGCGCGGGTTGTTTGCAAAGATGATCTCCACCTCCGCGCCGCTTTCCTTGACGAGATCGCCGTAATACTGCACGTAGTCCACGCCGGTGAACGGATGGCGGTTGACGCCGAACAGCTCGCGGTATTTGGCAAGCGTCAGCACATCGGAATACGGGTTCACACCCGCTTCGTCGAGCTGATCGAGGCTCACAAGCTCGTTGCCGACCTCGTCGGACGGGTAGCTGAGCATCAAAACGATCTTCTTGGCGCCCTTGGCAATGCCTCTGAGGCAGATCGCAAAACGGTTGCGCGAGAGAATCGGGAAAATGACGCCGACGGTCTCCCCGCCGAGCTTTTTGCGCACGTCTGCGGCAATGTCGTCCACGGTCGCATAATTGCCTTGCGCACGCGCCACGACCGACTCGGTGACGGCGATCACGTCGCGGTCACGAATGCCGAAGCCGTCGCTCTTGGCGGCGTCCAAAACGCTCTCGGTCACGATGGCGGCAAGGTCGTCGCCCTCACGAATGATCGGGCAGCGAATCCCGCGGGAAATGGTTCCGACGTATCTCTTGGCTTCCATACTTAAAAAGACTCCTTTCAAAGGGGCTTTGCCCCGTCAAAATCCGTAAACATTATACGATATTGCGGCTATCCGCACAAGTAAAAACCGTATAAAGGCAACCGCTTCGGTTATGCCAAAAACCGAACGGAGCGTTGCTTTTTGGAGATACGCCCCGGTTGCACTTCGTGCTTTTCCTGTCAAACGACCCGGCGCAGCATAAATGAATGCGCCCCGCAAAAGCGGGGCGCAGGTTGACGCATCGTATTCGGTCAGGGCTTCAGCTCGCGGTAGAGCTCGGCGTATTGCTTGGCGGAATTTTCCCACGAAACGTCCTTCTGCATATCGCGCACGACCATTTCGTCCCAACGCGTCCGGTCGGTGAAGTAGACCGTCTTGGAGCGATTGATCGCGTCGAGCAGCAGACCGGTTTCATAACGGTCGAACGTGAAGCCGTTGCCCTCGTCGGTGTACTGGTTATAGGGCTGCACAGTGTCCTTGAGGCCGCCGGTTTCGCGCACGATCGGCACGGTGCCGTAGCGCATGGCAATAAGCTGTGTGAGGCCGCACGGCTCGAACAGCGACGGGACGAGCAGCGCGTCGGAACCCGCATAGATCAGATGTGCGCGGCCTTCGTCATACATGATGTTCGAGCAGAC
>JAFUDD010000137.1 GCA_017459315.1 Clostridia bacterium
AAGAGCTTTTGCTCGACGGCGTCGTCCCCGCGATATACAACGTATTCCGTTTCCGGCGTCGGAACACAGGCGACAAGGAACAGGAGGGCGAGCAAAAGCGGCAGGGTTTTCTTTCTGAACACGGTTGGTTCCTTTCTTTGCGCGCCATGAGCGCAATGGTTGTTTTGCCGGCGCTGCGGTTTCCGAGATTTTTCACTTCGTTCGGAATGACCCCGTTTGTATCGTTCGCATGGATTCCGCCGCAGGCGATTTCGCTGCTCGCCGCGCTCAATATCCCCAGTCTGTATGGATCACCGAGCCGTCCACGGCATTGATGAACAGCGCGTCGTGCTGTAAATCCATGCTTTCGCGCATTGCCTCCGACCCGCCCCATTGCAGCTCGTCGTAGAACACGACCCACACCGGCATTTCGTAATAGTCCTCGCTGTCGCGCATGTGCACCGTATAGCTTGTGAGCAGGAGACGATAGATCTCCAGCTCGGCGGGTCGGTTGGTTTCCTTGGCCCATTCGGTGTTATAGCACATGGCAAGACTGTTTTTGATCCGCATCTGTACCTCGTCCCACGGCAGCAGCTCGACGTTCGTGTTCTCGATCCCGACGACCTGCTTCTTGTTCGCAAAGCCAAAGAACTGGATCCCGTTTTCGTCCACCACGATCTCCATTTCCTCGTTCGGGATATAGGCATTCGCCATCGTGTTGTCCGTGCCGTAGTTCAGACCTTGCGCCGGTTCATACGGCACGCCGACCGTCGGATAGCCGCCGAGGTTCCGATGCAGCCGGAACGCCCAGCCCTTTGCCGCAACGTAAGCCGTCTTTTGGAAATCTCCTTCGCCGGTGTCCATCAGATTCGCCTTGCACGCCGAGGTGACCGAAAAGTCCTCCACGCCGATGCGTTTCAGTTCCTTATCAAGGATTGCTTCCGCTTCCTCCCGCGGCATCGTGACCTCCTGCCACAGCCGCGGCCACGGATACTCGTCGTCGTCCTTCTCGTCTTCATAGAAATAGTCATAGTAGACATACGGCCCGGTCTGACAGCCCTTGGCGATGCCGATGTATTCGCCGCGGGAGCCGATGTAGATATACGCGTCCGTGCCGTCCGCGAGGCGATAGCAACGGTTGTCAACAGGCATATTGCGATAGTCCGACACGGGCGTGACCGGGTTTTCGTCCGGTGCGTTTTGGATCTGCTCGGTATAGCGGTTTGTCGTTTCCTCGATCTCCTCCGGCGAGGGCATCCATTCGTCGCGGTCAACGCCGTCGTCGGGCTTGCCCGCGTCGATCCATGCCTGCTTTTCCGCGATCATATCGAGATACCGTTGCAGCTCGCGCTTATAATCCTCCTTGGTCATGATCAGCGTCTGCACCGACACCGGCGCAGGCAGCACCGCGGTCGCCCATGCGGTCATTTCCTCGGACGTGATCACGTCCTTGCGCGTGCGAAAGACCGGGTACAGCCCGTCGGCCTTTTGGACTACCTCGGCCTTGAAGCCGATGGAAAGCCAGTCGTTGACCTTGTACGTGTCCTCGTCCCAGCGATCCGGGAAACGCTGCGCGGCGTCCTTGGCGGCCGCGCTGTCCTTCGAACCGTCCGCACTGACCTTTTGCTCCACGATGTTGTCGGCCTTGTTCACGACGTACTCGGTATCGGGCGTCGGCAGACACGCGACGAGGAACAGGCACGCCAAGAGCAGCATTGCGATTTTCTTTGTTTTCATGTTTGTTCTTCCTTTCTGATTTATATTGTTGTAGCTTAACGGTTCATTGAATTGTGGTACTTTTTCTTCTGCGTAAGGCGATTTCGCCGCGCTCAATACCCTTTGCTCCGATCTATGCGGCTGCCGTCGATGGCGTTGATTGTAAGCAGCGTATTGCTGCGGAACCATTGCGTATCCTTGTCCTGGTCCTCGATCTGCGCCCAGCAGAACAGAAAATCCCACACCGGCAGCAGATAAAAATCCTCACTGTCGGGCTTTTGCACGCGCAAAAGCGACAGTCGAATCTGCTGCACGTCGAGCGTCAATGTGCCGTCCGACAGCGTCGGGTCCTCCGGGTCTATGTAGTATTCCATAAAAATCTGCTTGCGGAAGATGTCCATGATCTCCGGGAACGCGAGCAGCTTCACGTTCGCGTTCTCCTTTTGCAGCAGCCGCAGCGGACAGTTCCATTCCACGCGCACCACCTCGCCGTCCTCCACGGTCACGCCGATATTCTCCTGCGGGTAGTGATAACTGTAATCGTCGTGTGTGACGCCCGCGGCGATCTTTGCCGTATCGGAACCGTTGTCCGGCCAAAAGCAATACGTGCCGATGCCGTCGTACTTCGGCACAAACGCGATACGGTAGCTTTCCGGCTCCTCCGGCTTCGGATATCCGCGCCAGGCGTACTCCTCATACTTGGATTCGATGGTGATGGCTTCCACGTCCGTCGGCCAAAGCCGATGCAAAAAGTCTGTCGCCGTTTTGACGGCCTTGCGCTCTGCTTCCGTGCGGGGCTGATGTCCGATATATTCGGGGAAGGACTCACCCTCCCAAAACTGCGCTGCCGCCATCGTTTGATAGCCGAGATGCCCCTTGCCGCAGGACAGCGCCGTGTTCACAGCGTCCGCAACCATCACGGATGCATCCGCAAAGCTCCCGCCCCACGGGTGCATCGTCTCATCGACCTGCAGCTTATCAAGCGCCCGTGTGAACTGGCGCATTTCGCCGTAAATGCCGTAGGGATCCTTGGGATCGTCCTTTTCGGTGATCAGCAGCGAATACTTGTGTATCTGCGATTCGTAACGGGCCTTATCCCAAAGACTGCCGTTGTGTTCATAGTACGGCGCGGGGCCGAGAATCTCTGCCGCGAGCGCCTCGCCCTCCTCAGGCGTAGGTGTCAGCAGTTCACACGTATAGACCGGGACCGCACTCACGTCCGGCACGACAACCTCTGCGTCGATGTTGACAACGAGCCGCCCGCCGAATA
>JAFUDD010000138.1 GCA_017459315.1 Clostridia bacterium
AGCGCACATTAAGAAATGAGCCGGAACGATAACCTCCTATCGGGGCAATTTCAGCTTCCCGCCACCAAAATACCGTCAATAATGACGGGGACAAAGTACCGGGATCGTGTATAATAGAAGCAGAAAAGGGAGAGGTACGCCGCAGATGATCATTGCGAAGGTCACAAAGCGATACATCATTCTGTTTACGGCAGCGTTCCTGCTTTGCAGCGTGTTTCGTATCGTTCTGTAAAGAACGGATTTCACACTGTGCTTTGCGCAGTTGTACTGCGGCGCGCTGACGGTGGCCTGGACAAGCACAGTAACAATGGCAGGATACTGTGAGCATTATTTCAAATTATCTGTATTCGTTTTCACCCATTCGAGCAGTTCTTCATATCCCATCTCACCGGCGGCAACTGCGATTCCGACGCGCGCAACTTCCTCGTTCGTCGGATGAATATGAATCCCGTTCACCTGCAGGAACGCAAGCATAACATACATGCCGATCCGTTTGTTGCCGTCCACGAACGCATGGTTGGAAATCAGCGTATAGCCGAGACGAGCTCCCTTCTCCTGTTTTGTTGGGTAAAGCTCTTTTCCGTCAAACGTCTGATAAACGCTTTCCAGCGCAGAATCCAGCAAACCATAATCCCGGACACCGTTATCGCCTCCGGTTTCTTCCGTGATCAGCTGATGCAAAAGCAGCACTTTTTCCTGTGAGAATTTAATCATTTTGCCAACTCCAGGAAAGCAGGGCGATATTCGTTCAGCAATCGCTTTGCAACAATATCAATCTTCTCATCATCCGTCAATTCCAGATCCTCTTCCTGCTCCAGATCGACAAGCTTATATTTCGGTCGATTATTTTTGAAAATTACTGCTTCACCAAACCGATCAGCAATCCGTGCAACGTGGGAAAAGTTCTGATTCGCTTCCGTCATAGAAGCAATAGTGTTCGTATCATTCTTCATGCTGCACCTCCTGCATAATAGTATAATCAAATTATAGGATTAAATCAACCTATTTTTTGCCTGCGCTCATCTTTATCTCTTGAGAGCGCACTTTCCTGACATAGGCTTTTCCTGGCATTATGCGATAATCCACCGGCCGATTGACAGCATTAAGGATGAAGGGTATATATTTTAGCAGGCTTTCTGTCCAAAAGTCTTCCCTTGAAATGTCATGTTTCGCCTTTTCAATGATTCATATGTTTGGTATAATATACGCGGGAGAGAAAACTTGTCACCATATGAGTTAATTACCTACAGAAGGGAGTATATCAAAGCATGGCTATTACGTTCAAAAACCTTGAGAACCAGAACAAGAAGATTGTCAGCAAACTGGGAAGCTTTTCGGTTCTGGAATACACGAAGGATCCCAGCGTCGCGCCGGACAACGCGGCGGCTTACTACTTTATGTCCGAAATGGGTGTCCGCAAGCGGCAGCTGCTTTGCCAACTGAACGGCGGAAAGTCCTCTGTCGTTTTGCAAGCGGGAGCCATGCAATGGATGGCGGGCAATGTGACCGCGACCACGGGCATCAAGGGCGTCGGCGATCTGTTCGGCAAGATGGTCAAGAGCGCCGTCACAAAGGAATCGACCATCAAGCCCGAATATGTCGGAACCGGAATCGTCGCGCTGGAACCGACCTACAAATACATCATTTTACAGGATGTCGCCACATGGGGCGCAAAGGGAATGACGATCGAGGATGGTATGTTCCTGGCCTGCGACGGTACGGTGCAGCACAAGATCGCTGCGCGGAAAACGCTTTCCTCCGCTACTGCCGGCGGCGAGGGGCTGTTCAACCTGTCTTTGGCAGGCGAAGGCGTCGTCGCTTTGGAAAGCAATGTGCCGGTTGAGGAAGCGATCGAGGTTACGCTTGATAATGATGTGATCAAAATCGACGGACGGTATGCGATCTGCTGGAGCACCAGCCTTGAATTTACCGTAGAGCGTTCCTCCAAGACGCTGATCGGCTCCATGGTCAACAAGGAAGGTCTGGTCAATGTTTACAGAGGCACCGGCAAGATCCTGATGAGTCCGCTCACCCAGTGGACAAGCAACCTCGGTGCAACGACGCACAGCAAGTAATGATCTTTTGGTGAGTATAACCAAAGGAGGCGGCTTCTGCTCGAAGCGCCTCCGATTTTTCTTTTAATATCTGATCTCTACAATCAATTCTTCAAACGGAACTCTTTTGCCCTCCGTGATGGGTTGCTGTTGAGAAAGCTCTGTACGGTTGTCGTTTGCGTGTTCTTCCATGGTGATACCCCCGTTACAACAAAATCCTTGATCATTATAGCCACGGGGATCGGGTTTCGCAAGAGTAAAATCCGGGGATAAAGAAACTTCATAAGGGCCATCGGGAAACCCTTTCTTTTGTTCTTTCGCCTTGTGAATCCTTTGTGACATATAGTGATTTCAATCTGTGTGTAATCAACCGGCTTTAGCAGATAGTCGAGGAGCTCCACCTTATAGCCCTCGATTGCATATTGATGTTCAGTCGTAACGCATATAAGGATTACATTTCGGTCTTTCTCTCTGATGATTGAGGCGGTTTCAATCCCATTCATTCCGGGGAGCACAATGTCCAAAAAAACCAAATCATACATATGTTCTACGAACTGCTTCAGCAGATCCTCTCCGGAAACGAAGCAGGAAAAACAGAACTCACAGTTTCGATTAAGACTGTATTTTTCCAAAAGGGAGAATAGTTTCTTCTGTTCTTCCAGATTATCTTCTACGATAGCGACTCGAATCATTCGTCCACTCCTTTTTCCGCACTTTAATTCTAACATGGCTTTTCGAATAGAGCGGCACTTGCTTTTCAAATAGTATATATGAAAATAGTGAAAGCGGCAAGCGGATATTTGCAGATGCTTTTACTGCTCTAGAATTCACCTTTTTCCTGTCGTGATGAATCACTATATGCTCATCGAAAATGAAAACTCGCATGTACTTCCGAAATTCTCATCGCTGCAACCTCAATTGTAACGTCTTTGCTTGACAGGATATTGACGCTGGCTTTATTAGGATTGTTGACAGAATCCCAAAAATCTTTTACCAGTTTTTCGGGATCCGGAAGATGGATCGGATGGAGGGACTTGTCCGGATGCTCTTCGACTCCAAGCAGAATGATTCCGCCGAACGTATTTGCAAATGCGGAATACGTTTTCCAAATACTCTGCGGAAGCCCTCCTGCGGCCTTCTTTGCTTCGATTCGGTTGTTTTCTCTGTATTGTTCCAAATGGTTGAGATCAATCATGTTGCACCTCCGAACATCTTCCTGTTCGGTATACCAAAGAATTGGGGTAATTACAATTCCTTCCGATCTGTGCTGGCTCGTTTTAACATTTATGAAGATTCTTCCATGAATTTTCCCCTTGACAAACTTGTTGCATTATCGATTATTTCGTCAGAACACTTATCAGCGTAATCACCTCATTGTTCAGCCGGACCATGCCGCCGTCATGCACGGAAACCAAAGCGATCACCGGCGTCGGCGTTTCTGCAGAAACGGGGACAGCGGTCTGCTTCGGCGCACACCCTGTTAAGTGCAGATGTGCTGCGAACCGAAAAAGAAGGATCGATCCGGCAGAACACAAATGAAGCGATGACGTCATTCCATTCTATGTGCAGAAACTTATAAAGTAGGATTTGGAATTCCGTCGGAAACAAGACCTGTTTTTACATGCAGGCAGACTATGCACCTTGTTGTATGACGACGCCGACAAAAAAGTGATTCGCCATAAACTTTCAGAAAAACCGTGACAACTGACAAAGGAAGGTTTATACTGAAAAAGTAATAAAATCGAAATCAGGTGACTGCTGTGCAGATTTGGGAAGAGGAAGTACAATACATCGAGGATACGCCCGTCCGCATCATTCTGGACGACAAGATCTCCATTCTGCGCGGCAAACTGCCGCCGCACTGGCACAGCGAAATCGAGATCGACTATGTGCTGAAGGGGACCGTGTACTATCTTGTAAACGGCATCAGCTACTGCGTATCGCAGGATGAGATCCTGATCGTGGACAGCAGCGTGATCCATTCCGGTCGGTGCAGCGACGGGGACACGGTGGAGCAAACACATGCCGAGGTCATGACGCTGCAGCTCAATCGGGATATTTTTCGGTATGCGCATTATCAAAGACCTGCGTTTCAGGTCTTTTTGCCGCGCTCGGAAAACGCGAAGCTCCGCGCGATCCTTTTGGAAATCAAGGCGATTTTTCAGCAAAAACCGGCCTATTACGAGCTGCTGATCAACGAGCAGCTTTTGAAGCTGTGCTATTGCCTCTTGACCAATCACAGCGCGCAGGACGAGAAAAACGACGCTTCCGTGCACGCAACGCGGGAAATCAAGCGCGCGATTCAATACGTGGAGGAGCATTGCACCGAAAAACTCAAACTGGAGGACGTTGCAGGCTTTACGCATTACAACCCGTCCTACTTTTCGCGCCGGTTCCATCAGTTCACCGGCTTCACGTTCAACGAATATCTGAACCGCTGCCGCACGGGAAGCGCGGCAAAGCTGCTCCTCGAAACCGAAAAATCCATTTCCGAAATCGCCTATGAATGCGGCTTTTCGAACGTAGCCGCTTTCATTACCTTTTTTAAGCGCCAATACCAGACGACGCCCGAAAAGTACAGAAAAGCATTTCTCCTCGAAAAAGTAAAAATTTCATAATAACCGGTAAAACAACCGAAAGACAGCTCTGCCGGTATCGCGTATAATTATCGTATATAGATTTACGCTTTTTTGTCGTGCGCAAAAACAGTATCCGAACAGCGGAAAGACACCATTTCAAAGCAGGAGGCAAGCTATGCGACCGACGTTATATTTTGCGATTCAACGCGCCCATCACTACATCAAAAAACACAATCCGCCGGATCACATGGAGATGACCGACGAGTTTGTGCAAAAGCTGCGCGATCGGGTCGAGCACATGGATTACGACTGTACGACAGTCGAGGAAAAGCTCCGAAAGGGCTTGACCTTGGAAAAGGTGCAGCTGGCGCATTGCACGAGCTGGCTCGTCAGCCGCGAGCAGAATCCCAAGGACAAGATCATTTATTACATCCACGGCGGCGGCTTTGTCAACGGCAGTGCCAAACAGCTTTTCAAGTTCATTTCCTATGCCGTCAGGCATTTCGGTTACAACCTGTATGCGGTGGATTATCGGCTGACGCCGGTGAACACCTGCATCGACACGATCACCGACTGCGAAAACGGGTACAAGTACCTGCTCGAGCATTACGCCCCCGAAAACATCATTTTGATGGGCGAATCCGCGGGCGGCAATCTGGTGCTCGCCTTGCCGCAGAAACTGAAGGACGACAACCTGCCGCTGCCGGCTGGTCTTGTCGCGTCCTCGCCGGTCGTGCAGTTTCTGCACTATGCGTACAGCTATTACGAGTGCGCTTTCAAAACCGATTAGGGCATCCTGTTCGGCATCACCGATGTCACTAGGTTCTATAAGGGCGATCTGCCGCTCGACCATCCCTATCTTTCGCCGTTGTGCGGCGATTTGAGAAATTATCCGCCGACCTACCTTGATGCTTCCAATGTGGAAAGCCTGCGCGACGACGCGCGGATGATGTTCGTCCGGCTCAAGGAGGAGGGCTGCGACGTGGAGTACCATGAGCTAAAAGACTTCTTCCATGCGATGCTGACCGCGCCGCAGTATCGTTTTGTCCGCAAAGAGGAGCATACGCACGTACTGGCCTTTATCCATAGGGTATTCGGAGATAAACCAAATGAAAAATAAGCTGCTGCTGGATATTCATACGCACACGCTCGCGTCCGGTCACGCCTACGGCACCGTGCGGGAAAACGCGCTCGGCGCAAAAGAAAAGGGCTTGGTCGGATTGGGCATCAGCGAGCACGGCCCCGGCATGCCCGGCACCTGCGATCCGATCTATTTCGGGAACCTGCACGCGATCCCGCGCAAGCTCTATGGCGTCAGCATCTATTACGGCGTCGAGAACAACATGCTAAACGACGGCACCATGTCCTTGGACGACCGCTATCTTGCTTACTTGGATTACAACATCGTCGGCATCCACGGCGGGCTGCTCTATCAGGATCAGGGGATCGTCAAGAACACGGACAACCTGATCCGCTGTATGCAGAACCCGAAAACGTTCTTCGTGTCGCACCCGGACGACGGCGGGTTCCCCCTCGATTATGACGCTGTCGTGCAGGCGGCCAAAGAATACGGTGTCGCGCTGGAAGTGAACAACCCGCACGTGAAATACCCGTGGCGCAAAAACTGTCTGGAGAATATCCATACCTATCTTGCGCTTTGTATGCAGCACCGCGTGCCGATCTTCGTCGGCTCCGACGCACACGATCCGTCGCAGGTCGGGAGCTTCGACGAGGCGATCGCCCTGCTCGACGAAATCGGCTTCGACGAGGATCTGATTCTCAACAATTCCGAGACCAAATTCCGCCGGTTTATCGGCATGCCGACGGACTGAACACGTGGAAAACAGAAAGGAGTGACCGCCGATGGTTGATATTTTTCCGCTGACGATTCCGGAACTCACCGAAAACGAAGAAAGAACCGCTTATGTCTATGTGCCCGATATTCCCGATACGCGTTTTCCCGTGCTGTATATGTTCGACGGGCAAAACCTGTTCTTCGATCATACGGCGTCGTTCGGCAAAAGCTGGGGACTTTTGCGGTATCTGGAGCAGACAAAGCTGCCGTTAATCGTCGCATCCGTCGCCTGCAACACGCATCCGGAAAGCTACCGTCTCGGCGGACGGTTTTCCGAATACAGCCCCTTCACGTTTGACGACGAACGCTTCGGGCACATTGAGGGCCACGGCAAGATCACGATGGACTGGCTGACCCAAACGTTCAAGCCCTATATCGACGCGCATTATCCGACGCGTCCCGAACGAAAATACACGTTCATCGGCGGCAGCTCGATGGGCGGACTGATGACGCTGTATGCGATCACCAACTACAACGCCGTTTTCTCACGCGGGGCGGCGCTGTCGCCCGCCACGTATTTCTCCTCGAAGGAGGTCATGGATATGATCCGCTCCGCCGAGGTCGCGCGGGACACGGTTTTATACATCGACTACGGCGAAAAGGAGCTGTTCGACAGCCCGGCGGAAAAGGACTTCCGTGAGGCGGTTTCGCTTTTGCAGGAAAAGCGGATCCTGCTGGAAAGCCGTATCGTGCCGAACGGGATTCATTCCGAGGTCACATGGGAGAAGCAGGTGCCGTTCCTGCTGAACGCGCTGTTTTACGAGCTGTGAGTTGTTTCCCTTGCAAAGGGTTTTGCATTCTCCTTGAACACTAAACAGAGAGGAAGCGTATGCACACATGAACAACAAGACAAAACCGTCCGTGTGGAAAAATTATTTTTCCATGCTGCGCCATGCGGGACTGCCGTGGGTGCTGATGATCGTCTGCTTTGTGCTGAGCCTGCTGGTGTCGATCCTGACGCTTGCGCTCGCCAATCAGCTTGCCGTCGTTTTGCAGGATAACGTGCCGATCCGGTCTGTCGTTCCGGAGATCTGGAAGCTGATCGCGGTCATCATCGGCGGCATCGGCTGCATGATCGCAGGCTCGCATCTGCAGGGCATCGTGACGGCACAGATCGACCGCAACGTGCAAAAGTACGCGGTCGGCAAGGTGCTGCATCTGAAAACGAAGGATCTGGAAGCGACCGATACGCGTGAGTTCATCACCCGACTGACCGATGATACGACGAAGAATGCCCCGTTTCTGATCGAGCTTGCGATCAACGAGATCCCGCGCCTGTTCTATCTGGTCGGCGCGATCATCTCCGTAGCTCAGATGGGACAGCCCACGCTTCTCGGCGCGATGTTTCTGCTGATTCCCGGCATTCTGATTTTGGCGTTTCTGTCCGGCCTCATCACCTTCCGCAACCGGAACAAGATCCAGACACGTCTTGCCGCCGTGACCGCCCGCCTTGCGGAGAAGATCGACAATGTCGAGCTGATCAAGTCCTACGGCGCGGAGGAAAAGGAGATCGAATCCGGCAACAAGGTGCTCGACGAGCTGAACAAGGTTCGCAAGGAGGGCGCGCTGGTCGATCACGTCAATCAGCTCATCAGCCATTTTATTTGGTTCATCGACATTATCATCATTGTCGTACCGCCGACGCTTTTGATGTTCAACGGCGCCATCGACCGCGCCATGTACGCCGCCTATATCCTGCTGGTCTCTAAGTTTGAAACCAATGTCAAGGACCACTTAAAGGTGTGGGTCGCGCTGAAGGAAGCGCAGGGCGCAACGCGCCGCCTGTCCGCCGTGCTGCAGCTGGACGACGAAACCGACGCCAAAGCGACCGGCGCGCTTTCCTCCGGCGACATCGTGTTTGACAATGTTTCCTTTGCCTACGGCGAGGAATATGTGCTGAAGGACCTTTCGTTCACGATCCCGCAGGGGAAAAAGACCGGCATCGTCGGGCTGTCCGGCTCCGGCAAGTCCACGGTGCTGAATCTGATCGAA
>JAFUDD010000139.1 GCA_017459315.1 Clostridia bacterium
ATAATCAGCGGCAGCGTTTTGTCACGTCCCGCATCGTCCATTGCCTCATAGATCAGGCCACCGGTCATGGAACCGTCTCCGACCAATGCAACGGCATATCCGTCCTCACCGTTCAACCGCATCGCACGGGCATAGCCGAGTGCCGCAGAGATTGCCGTAGAAGCATGACCCGTATTAAACGCATCGTGTTCGCTTTCTTCCCGCTTTGGGAAGCCGGAGATGCCGCCCTCCTTACGAAGCGTCTCAAATACCTCTCGTCTGCCGGTAAGGATTTTATGCGCGTATGCCTGATGGCCGACATCGAAAATCAGCTTATCCTTCGGGCTGTCGAATACGCGATGCATCGCTACGATCAATTCAACAGCGCCGAGACTGGACGCCAAATGACCGCCGGTTTTCGCGACGGTCTCGATCATAAAGGCTCTTAGCTCCTCGCATAGAAAAGGCAGCTCGGATTCCTTCATGTTTTTTAAGTCCTGTATGCTGTTGATTTTGTCCAACAGTATGTAATCCATGTTACTCCGTTCGATTTGTCATGTGTCGCACGACTGCTTTCAGCTCGTGGGCCGGTCCGTTATGATAGGGCTCTAAGATGGATAAGATTTCCTGCTCGATCCGGTGGATATATCGTTTCGTCTTTTCCGAGCCATAGAAAGTCAAATACGTAAACTTATCCTCCGCCGAATCCTTTTCGGCGTCCAGAAGATCATCGGTCATCTGAAACAGCAGACCGATCTTTTCGCCAAGCTCAGCGAAGCGGTCTATATCCGTGTTTTCATCGGCAAGGACAGCTCCAGCCGCCACAGCCGCTCTGAAAAGAGCGCCGGTCTTCTGCGCATGAAGAATGTGCAGCGTATCTTCGTTTCTCGCAATCGCATTCAGATCATAGCTTTGCCCGCTCACCATATCGAGTGCTGCCCTCAGTATGATTTGCTTCGCCTCATCATGACCGTTTTGCTTTGTCAATAACAGCGCTGCAGCGGTTAGTAAACCATCGCCCGCGAGGATCGCATTGCCTTCTCCGAATCTTTTATGATTGCTCGGCTTGCCGCGCCTGTAATCATCATTATCCATTGCCGGCAGATCGTCGTGGATCAGCGAATAACTGTGGATCATTTCGAGTGCGCAGGCATACGGCAACGCGATTTCGAGCTTTCCGCCGAGCATTTCACATACGCAAAGCAAAAGGCAAGGACGAATCCGTTTTCCGCCGTTCAGCAGGCCGTAACGCATACTTTCCACCAAAAGCGGCGCCAAGGCACGATCTTCGCTGTACTGCTCTAAAGCGGTCTCGATCATTAACCGGTATTGCTCCATCATTGCGGTTTGTCCTCCGATAATGCGGCAATACGCTTCTCGTACCGATCCAGCATTTCATTGCAGGAACGGTACAACGCCTCTCCCTGCTCATACAACGAAATCATTTCTTCGAGCGGTGCATTGCCGCTTTCCAGTTGAGAAACGATTTCTTCCAATTCTTTTTGCTTCTGTTCGAAAGTCTTTTCTTCGTTCATACGCAATCCTTTCCGAGGATCTTTGCCTCCGCCGCTCCATCCGCAAACCGAATACGAACGGAATCCCCTGTCGCTACGTCTTTTGCAGTTTGGATCAGTTCATTTCCATCCCGGTAAATCAGCACATAACCGCGCTCCAATGTTTTTTGCGGGCTGTATGCCTGCAGCTGTTCTCTTTGATGGAGCAAAACGGTTCGCTTCAGCTCTGCAGCTGTACCGACCAAGCGCATGGCATTTTGCTGTAAATCCTCTATATGCTGTCTTGCCTGTGAAAGTCTGTTTTCCGTACGAACATCAATACCGTCCAACCAAAGTACAGACAAACGATCCCGTTTCATTTGCAGGCTGGCGTGCAGCGATTGCTGCAGACGTTTTCCGAGATCGAAAACTTTCCGTGTGAGCTCGGCATATTCCGGCACGGCAAGCTCTGCCGCTGCGCTCGGCGTCGGCGCTCGCAGATCGGCTACAAAGTCACAAATCGAGAAATCCGTTTCATGACCGACAGCTGATATAATAGGAATCATGCTCCTATGTACCGCTTCGGCTACCGGCGGCTCGTTGAATGCCCAAAGATCTTCCATGCTGCCGCCGCCGCGACCGACAATTAGCACATCTGCAATATTTTCCGCATTGGCACGATCAATCGCCTTTGCTATCTCTTCGGCGGCTCCCATGCCTTGTACGGAAGCAGGATACAATTGAATCGGCATGGAAGGAAATCTTCTTCCGATTACATTGCGAATATCCTGCAACGCTGCACCGGCGGCGCTTGTCACAACCCCGACACAAACGGGCAGCTTGGGAATCGGCTTTTTACTATCTTCATCAAACCAGCCTTTTTCCTTCAAAGCATCCCGATAGCGGCAGAAAGCAGCAAATAAATCACCCTCACCTTGCCGCTGCAAGGCAGTCGCATAGAGTTGAAAAC
>JAFUDD010000140.1 GCA_017459315.1 Clostridia bacterium
CCTTGCCTCTCTCGGCCTTTTATATTTGTGTTTCGACTTCCGTTTGATTGAGTTGGTCTTTATCGGTATCATTGGCTATGTGATTCAGCATCTTGCGGAGAAAGTAGCCGTCGTCGGATTACTGATGATCTCGTTTCTTATTTATACATTCGGGGAGATTTCGACGGAAGCTGCAATGTATCTTTATTACGTATTATCGCCGATTCTGACGATAGCAACGTGCATGATATGCTATTTTGCGATTGCAAAACGATTTAATCGCGTATATTTGAATAAAATTCATCATTGGCATATCATACTCTTTTCCGTTACCGTGATACTGGTCGTATACGTGCTCAGTTCTGCAATATCTCTGTTATCGTTGGAAGGATTTCTTGCGCCTATCCTCGTCCACTCCGCGTTTATCTTGTTCAGTATCCTTTTTCTGGTTTTACTCATCAGCTTATTCTTTAACGTCAAGTTAATGACAGAGGGAGAGCAGGTGGAACAGATACTCGCAATGGAAAGGCGACAGCACGAGATTTCCAGAAGCAATATAGCGCTTATTAACCGCAAATGCCATGACTTGAAGCATCAGATCAATTATCTCAGGCAGATCGAGAGCAAGGAGGAGCGTGATCAAAGTATTGCGAAGATGGAAAAGGCGATTTCCATATACGAATCCATGATGAAGACGGGCAACGACTCCCTCGACGTTATTTTGACAGAAAAGTCGCTTGTGTGCGAAACACACGGAATCCGCCTCGCCTGTATTCTGGATGGCAAGCAGATTTCGTTTATGAAAGCCTCCGACATCTGTTCGCTCTTCGGGAATATTCTCGATAATGCGATCGAAGCCGTAAATAAAGTGGCGGATCAAGAGAAACGCCTCATTACGCTGAACCTCTTTGAGCAGAAGAACATGATTTTCTTGCAAGAGGAAAATTATTTTGAAGGAAAATTGACATGGAAGGACGGACTGCCGCTCACGACCTCGGAGGATAACGGGTTTCATGGATTTGGCATGAGCAGCATTCGATACATTACGCAATCATATCACGGGACGATGGTGCTGGACATCAATGATAATATGTTCTCACTCAACATTGTATTCCCGGCAAAACAGCTTCCTTGAAACCATGACCCGGCCTCTGTTCTGCCTTTTCAAATAAACAGAGGAAACAACTGAAAACCTATATACAACACCTTGTCCCACGTGAGCAAGGTGTTTCTTTTTGCAGTCCGTAGGATGAACGGAGCGCAGTGGAATCCGGACTTAGGATTGCAGCGCCTTATCCTCTTCATGCTTCTGTAGATCCGTTTCCCGCATTTCTGCTGCAGGGGGAGTAAATCCACTAAAACTGGTTTTTGTATGCAGACCATTTATTCCATTTTTTCTACCAACTATTCCAAAAATCGCATACGACAATTTTACAGATATAATACTTATAAAAGTATTATGAGGAGAAGGAGAATCCATATGAGCTTAAAGAAATTGACTTCCCTTTTACTTGGCTGTTCTATCCTGATGATGGCAGTCCTCGGACTTGTCGGCTGCGGAGATAGGGCCAGCGGCAGCAGCAAAGAGCACACCAACCACGAGTGGGACGCCTCGACAGGTATCTGTACAGTAGGCGGTGAACCTTGCACGCACAGAAACGAGAAAGGCAAGTACAAAACGGGCGATGACGGAAAATGTGCTATTTGCGGTTATCAGTCGATGTTCAAATGGAACCTTTTTGCGAAGGGAGACGTACTGATTCAGCCGGTCGAAAATGGCGGTACGATTGAGAAGATTACATACGAGACCAAGGCTTACGGGCAGGAAGGTACCCCCGACGTCACCAAGGATGCATATGTCTATCTTCCCGCAGGCTATGATACGAGCAAACAATACAATGTCTTCTATCTGATGCACGGTGGCGGCCTTTCCGAAATCTTTTGGTTTGCGCAGGGAACAGAGGAAACGGGACATATGCCCGACGATATTGACTACGGCGCGATCGGCAATCATACAAAGGATCTTCTGGATAACATGATGGCGCAGGGGCTTGCAAAGGAAACCATAGTCGTTACGCCCACGTCCAACGTTACGGTAGACGGTACAACAACTTCGGACATCATGACGTTTGATCTGGAGTTAAAAAATGACTTGATGCCTTACATCGCGGAGCATTACTCGACCTATGCGAAAATCGGTTCGCTGGAAGACTTGATTGCGGCACGCGACCATCAGGCATACGCAGGTCTTTCCATGGGTTCTATGCTTGGATGGAATTGCATTCTTAAAAAATCTGTCGACGTCATCAGCTATATTGGCAATTATTCCGGCGGGATGGGCTTCTCCGATGATTTTTCGGGATACGATTCGGTCATCTCAGCACTGAAGGGCGACTTTAAAGACTATAAGATCAATTATTGGTACAACGGCAACGGACAGTTGGATCAGGCTCACGATGGTCATGTGGTAGCTTACGACTATATGATTGAACAATGTCCGGATATCCTTACAAACGGTTACGGTACGAGCGGCAACGCAACCTTTGTGGATCTCCCGCAAGGTATGCACGGCTATATGGCTTGGCTCGTTGATGTGTACAACTGTATGCTGGTATTCTTTCAAGGATAATGCAGCATAGTGAGCTGCTATACAAGCGAAGAGAATGGATCTCATCTCGCGTCGGGAGAAAAAATAATGAGCAAAAAAAGATTGTCTAAGGTAGCCCATCATTCAATAATTCTTTCGCTCTGTGCGCTTATCATGGTCTTTGTTATCGTCGCAAACATTTTGTGCTATACCGTATTTGACCAGGCGCTCAGAACATGGGTAGGCGAATTTGGTTTGAGCACGAAGTCTGCCGATACCTCGGCATTAGACACGCAGTACAACAAAGCGGACTACACTAAGGATACGCTGAACGCAGAATACGAGAAGATAACGGAGGAAATCTGCGAAGAGGGCATCGTTCTTCTCAAATGGGAAGAGAGA
>JAFUDD010000141.1 GCA_017459315.1 Clostridia bacterium
AGCGTGGTACCGTCAAGGTGTCCGATACCGTTGAGATCGTCGGTCTGACCGAAGAGAAGCGCAGCACCGTCGTAACGGGCGTTGAAATGTTCCGCAAGCTGCTGGATCAGGCGATCGCGGGCGACAACATCGGTCTGCTTCTGCGCGGCGTACAGCGCAACGAGATCGAGCGCGGCCAGGTTCTGGCGAAGCCCGGTACGATTCATCCGCACACGCACTTCACCTCTGAGGTGTACGTGCTGACGAAGGAAGAAGGCGGCCGTCATACGCCGTTCTTCTCCGGCTACCGTCCGCAGTTCTATTTCCGTACCACCGACGTTACCGGCACGATCAAGCTGCCGGAGGGCGTTGAGATGGTTATGCCGGGTGACAACATCCGCATGGAAATCACGCTGATCACGCCGATCGCTATGGAGCAGGGCCTCCGCTTCGCTATCCGCGAGGGCGGCCGCACGGTTGCTTCCGGCGTTGTGGCGAGCATCATCGAGTAATCGAAAACGAATGGAAAGGACTTTCCGAAAGGGAAGTCCTTTTTTACAGGCTGTCGCAAAAGGGGGCAGACCGTTTTCGGCGGACTTTGCATACGAAAAACGGCAGGCAGAAATGGGACGGAAAACGTCCGTTTCTTTGATTTTGTGCCGAAAACTAGCCAGTTTCTTGTCCTCGCGATAGCTAAGTATACGCTTCGGACAAGAATTCCGGCTTCAGAGGTATTCTGTAAAGGGTGGTTTCAAACCACTACTACAGAATAGCTGCGAAATGATCTTCCTGCGGTAAAAGAAGAAAACAGTGCGGCTATCGGAAAGGAGTTCGTTCTTTTTGCGGTTAGCCGCACCATTATTTTATCACGGAGGTTATTGAAAATGTAGTCCTATTTTGTGGAACGCGGCGGAACATATACGCCGGTCGGACAAGTCTTGATTCCAAACCTTGTATTAGACCCACAGCCGGAAGGCGACATCGGTATTTGGGGCTGGCGACGGAAACGGTATTTGAAGGAGCATCGGAAAGGTGCCTATAACCGGATGCTGATGGACGGAACGATCACGAAGCATCTGATCGATGTAAACAAAGAAGTGATGGATATGCGGGAACGACTTGTCGAACAGTTTCAGAAAGCTGAAGGCGTGACCGAGGATCTGAAACGCAGAGATCAAATGGCGTGGGTCGGCGCTATGAACAGCATCTATAATCGCGTGGATGAGATCATTTTGCACGAGCTGATTTACACCTGACGAAACCATATACACGGCAGAGCATCTCAAGCAAGGGATGCTCTTTTTTCATATACGGTTAGCTGAACCCCAAATCCTCATCCGCCCATTGCTCATATGCTTTGCCGATCTTTTGGATTCGCTTATAGACCGCACTGTGCGTTTTCAGTCCGACAAGGCTTGCTACCTCCTGCATTGGTTTTCCCTTATTCCGTAAGAACAGGATCTTCTGATCGGTATCCGAAAGTGATCGGAAGAACGCTTCGCCGTCGATCCGAGAGATCGCATCCTCCTCCATATCGTCCTCGGTCTCCATCCGCATCAGGCGTTGATGGATTCGGGAATGTTCCTTTTCCAGGATCGCGTTCAACGATACCATCGGATGCTTTGTTCTCCGGTGATACCATTCCCGACGGAAGTTCAGGAGCCGTCGATTGAAATACCGCTCCTGATCGAAATCCTCTTCGCAAGGAATATTGTTACATACCTTGATGACGTCCTTTCGATTCTCCAACGACAGCACATATTCCGCAACCGCAGAAACCATATCATACGCTTCTGCCAATGAAGGAAACCCAATCTGCTGATATAACAATGGCTCGGCAAACAGATCGTTGTTTGTCCACAGGATTCTTTCCTGCTGCATCCGACTCAGCCATAGCGGTGTTTCACGTGCCATGATCCATTGTGGGGCATAACCGGAATAGTATTCCATCCATCCCTTCATACCCATGGCGTTCCAGATCAGATAGGCATAGCCGTCGATGATTGTTTCAAGAAACTTATCGCTTTCGACCAATGCCAGACAGTCCAGGTCAAGCAGCAGGTCGGCGGGACAGCACGGAAGTGATTGCAGATTCTTTTCAGCATCGACTATGATTTCAGCGGGCAGGGCATAGAACGCGGGAATCCACTCGCTGTTGATTACAACGCGATAAGAACCATCCTCTTGCGGAATCAGAATCTGATCGTTATACGCCACATAGATTTTCATTTCCATCACCTGCTTTTTTCAAAATCACAAAACCAGACTTTTCTCCCAAATCTTTCATCCCACTTTCATCCCACTTTTCATCCCTATGCTATCAAAACAAAAGTCCTATAAAATGGACTTGCTCAATATTCCAAAAAATATATTATTTTCGATGGGAACAATCCGGGGGTAGAAATGGCTTTCATAAGTGAAAGGGCTATGTCTTCGACCCGAGCGTTCACGCTCGGAAATCGGTGAAAGAATACTGCGCCCACTTTCCTGTACTCGTCTTGGGTACAAGTGGCGCGGTGCGCCATTGGAGCACCGGGGACAACGGATTCACCGGCCTTTTCGATATTATAGTAACTACCCCCACCATTTCATCTTCCGACGATCAAAAGCGAGAAAAGTGCGGTTTTCGGTTATATGAAACCTGGGAGCATTTTTCATATCATCGCAATCAACTGATTGCTATCTTCCGGAGGTACGAGCAAGTCCTATCCAATTATTGTAACTGACCTCACTTTTCGAGGAACAGATAGTAGCGCACCGCCGCAGCGGGAACGAAACAGCAAGAAAACCAAATAGAATGGCATTCTTCGGTCAGCCCTCGGGCTGGCTTTTCTTTTGCCGTTCGGAAAGGAGCATCAGCATCGCACCGTCTGCGGGCGGGAACGGAACATCATGGAAACAAAACAATAAGGAGGACACCCTATCGACCCATGACAAACCAATCCATGACACACGACCAACACCGCCATGAATATGGCACTGGACGATCTTCACTTTGGGGATCGTCTTTTTCGTATCGCACCGGTTATCGGGAAGTGAACACCATCGACAAATATCATTCTTTCAGAAAAGAGGATTTCAAACATGGTTATCAATCTATATGTCTTGACCGTAACACCTTTACACCTCGGACACTTCGGGAAAGGAGGGCTGCATGTATCTTACCCAACGCATCGGAAAAACAACGTACCGCATCAAGGTCGCAGTAAACGAAAGCGATACGCAAACTTTAGAGGATACACTGCTGCGGCTTGTTTGCCGTGATACCCTTGCAAACGGCAGTGAATGTGGTATAATAGCGTTACCGCAGGAAGGTCATCCGCAGCAGGAAAGGATACCTTCATGAAACAACCTATCACCAATCAATTCACCGCTTTATATGAGCGCCTTTCCCGCGACGACGAACTGTCCGGCGACAGTGTGTCGATCCAGACACAAAAATTTTATTTGGAGGATTACGCAAAGCAGCATGGCTTTGTTCCATTCGCTCATTATACTGATGATGGGTGGAGCGGCGGTAACTTCAACCGTCCTTCGTGGAATCGGCTTGTAGCCGATGTGGAAGCCGGAAAAGTTTCGACAGTCATCGTCAAGGATATGTCCCGTGTCGGCAGAGAGTATTTGCAGACCGGGTATTATACGGAAATCTTCTTCCCGCAGAATCATGTCCGCTTTATCGCCGTTTCCAACAACATCGACAGCAACGATCAGAACAGCAGCGAGATCGCGCCGTGTCTGAATGTGATCAACGACTTCTATCTGCGCGATTGTTCTCACAAGCAAAAGCAGGCATACAAGGCCCGCGGCAATGCCGGTATCCCGTATGCGTCGATTCCCTGTTACGGGTACCGCAAAGACCCGAACGATAAGCACAAACGGATCGTGGACGAGGAGGCTGCGGCGGTCGTCAGAGAAATCTTTTCGCTTGCGGAAAAGGGGCACGGACCGAAGGAAATCGCAGTGACGCTTCAAAAGCGCAGAATCGAGAAACCGTCTTACTATATGGCAACGCACGGCATATGGAAATGCCCCGATAGATTTAACGTGGATCGCCCCTATGATTGGAACCTGCGCACTGTCGCCGACATCCTTGCCCGAGTTGAATACCTCGGTCATACGGTCAACGGACGATCTACAAGCGAGTCGTATAAGACACACAAGCGAATCCGGATCGATCCCTCCGAATGGCAGATCATTGAGAATACTCATGAAGCAATC
>JAFUDD010000142.1 GCA_017459315.1 Clostridia bacterium
CCCATGTCCCCATCCAAAGCGACGTGCCCGGGACGCCTGCGGTGGTCGGCACGCAGAAGATGCAGTAGCCGTAGGCGTCGGTATCCTTGTCCGGCAGAAACGCAACGCGGTCGGCCTGATAGCGATCCAGTCCCACAGAGGACAGAAATGCTTCCGCGTCCGTGATCGCCTGCGCGGGCAGATAGGTTGCGTGCGGATAGGCGGCAAGCTCTTTCGGCTCGGTTGGGTCCCGAAGCAGAATTTTGGTGTCGTAATCGCTGCCGGTCAGCCGGGAACGGGGATTCATGTACCACATGGTCGCGTCACCGCCGCCGTAGCCGAATTCCTCGTCATAGCGTCCCGCGTCGGCAAAGTCCGGGATAATCACCGCAAAATTTTCCGGGATGTTGTCGGGGTTGCTATTCTGCGAGATCGCCTCAAACCCATAGCGCATAAACACGACCTCGCCGGTTTTGCTCGATACCAGGGGGATAGGTCGGATCACGCCGTCCGCGACCGGCTCGTCCTTTGTGTCCGGCGCGTCGGCATACTGCGCCTTGAGCTGTTCGATCTGCGCCTTTGCCCAAACGCGATCCTCCGCGTCAAAGTCGGAATTCGGATCGTTGATTTCGTCCTCCAAGTACACGATCCGGTTGGCGATCTCGGCCTTTGTCATCTGCGGGTTGCGCAGGACGAGTGTGCGCCCGGCGGTCAGCGTATCGAACATCCGCTTGATCACGTCCGGATCGTATGTTCCGCGTTCCACGCGCACGATCGGCATCGCGGACGCGTCCGGCACCTCCACCGGCGCGTCGATCTGCACGACAAAATGCCCGTCGGCCTCGGTGAACGTTTCGTCCCAAGCCGTCGGGAAGCCGTATTGCTCCCGCAGGCGCGGCGCGGGCAGCGGCTCGCCGCCGGTCGCTTTTTCTGCGCCCGGCACCTGTACGGTCACGGCGTTTGGCGCGGGCGTCGCGGCCGCCTTTTCGAGCATGGCGTCCATGTCTTTGTGGGTGATAAATTCCTGATCCGGCGTCGGCACGCAGGCCAGCAGGAGCAGGGCAGAGAGCAGAAGCAAGATCGGTTTTCGCATGGGGTTTCCTCCTGTCGGTTTCTAAACTTACCATAGCAAACGGATTCGTCCGAAACGTCACAGGAGTATGAACGAACAGTAAAAAGCACGTAAAGGAAATGCGGAAAAATGCGAAAAAAAGACCGCGCGGGGCGGTCTGACGGTATGGTTCCGTATCCGAAAGAGCGACGGGGAGCTGCCGGTTTTAGCTGCGTGCCGGCGTCAACGGCATCACGACTTCGCGGAAGAACTTCTCCGCGCCGTCCTTGCCAAGCAGCTTTTCCATCGTGGACGAGGACGGGTTGCCGTCGGTGATCATGCGGTTTTGAAATGCGCGAAGGGCTGTGAGATTTTCGGGATCCTTCGGCGCGGTTCTGCAAAGGTCGGCGTAGGCGGCGAGCGAATCGCGCACCATCGCAAGCAAACGATCCTCGGAACCGTCGGTCGTGCCCTTGATCAACGAGCAGGGCATACGCTCGGCAATGTACCACGCAGGCTTTTCGGCATAGGCGGGTACGTCCGCATAGCGGGATGCAAGCGCGTCAAGCGCGGGCGCCGAAACGCCGCTCACGGTGCAGTCGTAATATTCGACGAATACGGTGCGCTTTTTGCCCATCTGCATCATGTCGATCAGAAGGTACGGGACGGCGCCGCCCTCGCTCGGCGTGAACGACGCGGTCACAAGCTGCATCAGCCCGCCCATGGCGCGGGTCTGCATCAGCATCAAGTGCCCGAACCCCTCGGCACGATAGCGGTCTACGCAAAAGCGCATCAAAGGCAGCCGCTTGGGATACTGCATCCGCGAATATGCGTCTGCGGGAACCTCGTCGAGCGTGAACGCCTTTCTGAAGACCGAAACGGCTTCTGCCGCAAAGACCTTAATAAGACTCATGGATGATACCCCCTTCGATGGATACCTGTATTGTAGAGCAGAATGCCGGAAAAAGCAATGCTCTTTCCGAACGGTTTTCGCATGAACCATGTATACATTTTCCGGCGTCGGGCATACTGTATATCGAAGGCAACCGAAGACGCAAATGGTTCTTTCTTCTTTCTTTTCTCTCCTTGCCGCCCCATGGGGCGGCGTTTTTGCGTAAAGCAGAAAAACTTTTTCGGCTTTAAAGTTCTTTTAAGTTTTCTCGGATATACTCTGCTTTGTCAAGAAGATACGGAAGAATGAATGACAAATCATGCTTGCTTTTTCAATATTCATTTTATGGGAACAGGCGATACCGCCGGACGGGAGGACGCGATGAAACAACTGCTGCTGGCGGATCCAAACCGCGATCTGCTGCGGTGCTATGCGGCGCTGCTCGGTAAAAGGGGCTATGCGGTGACGACCGCGTTTGACGGCACACAGGTGATCGAAAAGACCGCGGAAACCGGATTCGATCTTGCGCTGCTCGGCAGCGCGCTCCCGCGGATCGGCGTGGAAAAGTTGATTCCGCTGCTGCACGACCGACAGATCCCGGTGCTGCTGCTCACGGCCGAGGACGGCGATTGCGGCGCGGATGCGGCGCTGGCGTTTCCGTTTCTGCCGCAGGAGGTCTACGCCGCCGTCGAACGGCTGCTCGGCAAGGACAGGGAGGGGGAAACGGCATGAAAAAGGCTGTCAACCGATTTGTATTCTATGCGCTGCTGGCGATCATCGTGCTGCTGACCGTGCTGCTCGGCGTGATCAACGGCGCGAGCTTCACGATGGCGGCGGACGACGCCGACCATGTAACCGAAATGATCGCTTCGCAAAACGGCGAGCTGCGCACCGGCCCCATGGGGATGCGTGGCGGTCTGCGCTTCGGTGCGGGGAATGAACTCGGCCGGTTCGATGCGATGGGCACCGGCTCGCCGGAGCTGACTGAAACGATGCGCTTTTTCACGGTGCGCTTCACCCAAAAGGGCAATGCCAAGCTCGTTGCCTACCGCATTTCGGCGGTGAAGGAGGACGAGGCGCTGGCGTGGGCGGCGTCGCTGCAAAACGAAACGACCGGCTGGACGAACCTCAGCTACCGCTACCGCGTGTATCAAAAGAACGGCGATACCTACGTGACCGTCATCGACCAAAGCCGCGAACTGCTGCCGTCCTATCGGATCCTGCTGATCTCGCTGATGGGGCAAATCGTCTGCATCGGCGTCAGCTTTGCGGTGCTGAAAGTCGCGGCCAAGCGGCTGTTCGAGCCGATCGAGGAAGCCGACCGCAAGCAAAAACGCTTTATCGCGGACGCGGAGGCCGAGCTGAAAGTGCCGCTGACCGTGATCGCCGCGGAAACCGAGCTGATGGAGCGCGAAAGCGGCCCGACCGACCAGACGCGCTCGATCCGCCGGCAGGTGGCGCGCATGACCGATCTGACAGGCCGGATCGGGCGACTCGCGGTCTTTACCGACGAAACGAACCCCGTTGCGGCGCTCGGCACGATTACGGCGGAAACCGTCGAGCAGAACAGCCCGCGCTTTTCGGAAAAGGGCCTTGCGCTGACCGCCGATGTGCAGACCGAGCTTATAGTCAAGGGCGACGCCGACGCGCTGCGCGAAGTTGTTGAGGAACTTTTTGAAAATGCGTATCGCTACGCAAAATCGACCGTATCGCTGACGCTTTCGCGCGAAGGCGAGCGCATCACGCTGCGGATCGAGAATGACACCGACCTGCCGGAAGGCGCGTATGAACAGGCGTTCGACCGCTTTGTGTCCCTGCACGGACAGGACGGCGGAACGGGGCTCGGTCTTGCCCGCGTGCGGGAGACTTTGCGGGCGATGGACGGACGCGCCTACGCCGAGGTGCGGGACGGCAAATTCATTGTGAAAGTTGAACTGTAAAGGAGGCGGAACACATGACCGTCGTGCAAAACCCGATTGTCGTCATGCAGCGGTATGAGTTGAAATACATCCTCTCCGCCGAGCAGACCGCCTATTTGATCGAACGGCTCCAAGGACACATGGAACCGGACGCGTTCGGCAAGACCTCGATTGCATCGCTGTACTACGATACGCCGGATTACCGACTGATTCGCGCGTCGGTCGATAATCCGTAATTTAAGGAAAAAATTCGCCTGCGCTCTTACGGCCTTGCCGCGCACGATTCGCCGGTGTATCTCGAACTCAAGCGCAAAGCATACGGCATCGTGTATAAGCGGCGCGTACAGTCCACGATCCCCAAGGTCGAAAAGTTCTTTTCCGGCGAGGGCGATATCTGCGCGGGCGGGCAGATCAACCGGGAGATCACGTATTTCCGCGATTATTACCGCGAGCTTGTCCCCGCGTGCCTGATCATCTACGACCGCATCGCCTACTATGAACCGGGCGGCGACCTCCGGCTGACACTTGATTACAACCCGCGCTATCGCACCGACGATCTGCGGCTCGACCGTTCGATGGACGGCACGCCGCTGCTCGACCCCGGGCAGACGATTCTGGAGCTCAAGGTGCAGCAGGCCATGCCGCTTTGGCTGACCGATATTCTGTCGCAAGGCGCGATCAAAAAGGGCAGCATATCTAAGTACGGCGAAGCGTACCGGCGGCAGCTTCTCTCGGCACAAAGGACCGCAGGATAAGCGGCACAGCTGGGCAAAAAGGGATTTTCCCATAGCGGCGCCGCAAACGCAAAACAGCA
>JAFUDD010000013.1 GCA_017459315.1 Clostridia bacterium
CGCGTCGCCGTTCACCACGAACAGCTTGCCGCGTTCTTCATAATACGCGATCAACGGAGCCGTCTTCTTCTCGTACACGACGAGGCGGTTCTGCACCGTTTCCTCCCTGTCGTCGTCACGCTGATACAGCGCGCCGCCGCACTTGGGGCAATTGCCGTCCGCGAAGGTGGAAACGTGATAGGCCGCGCCGCAGTCCGGGCACATTCTGCGCCCCGAAATGCGCGCCACGAGCCGTTCGAACGGAACCTCGATGTCTACGACGGAATCAATCTCCACGAGCTTTCCGAGCGCATCGGCCTGCGCGGTCGTGCGCGGGAAGCCGTCGAGCAAGAAGCCGTTTTTGCAGTCATCCGCCTTGATGCGGTTCTCGACCATGCCGATGATGACCTCATCGGGGACGAGCTCGCCGCGATCAATGTAGGCTTTTGCTGCCGCTCCAAGCGGAGTCGCATGGCGGATCTCGGCCCGCAGCATATCCCCGGTGGAGATATGCGCGATCTCGAACTGCTCCGCAATACGCTCGGCCTGCGTGCCCTTACCCGCACCCGGCGGGCCTAAGAAAATCAGCTTCATAGCGTTCCTTCCTTTTAGTTCAGGAATCCCTTGTAGTGCCGCATGAGCATCTGGTTGTCGAGCGCGTCGGCAGTTTCCAGCGCGACGCTGACCATGATCAAAACGCTCGTTGCGCCGAACATGTTGGTGACGCCCATGATGTTCAGAATGATCGTCGGGACGATCGCGATGACCGCCAGGAACAGCGAACCGAACAGCGTGAGGCGATTGGAAATCTTTCCGAGGTAATCGCCGGTGGGCTTGCCGGGACGGATGCCCGGGATGAAGCCGCCGTTCTGCTGCAGGTTCTTCGACATCTCAACCGGGTTGAACGTGATCGAGGTGTAGAAGTAACCGAAGGCGATGATCAGCACGAAGTAGATGATGTAGTACACATACGGAGCGTACTGTGCGCCGTAGTATTCCACACCGGGGGTCTTGAAAACGCTCGTCGCAACGTAGCCGGTGCCGTCCACCCATACTCTGGGCGAGGAGACCATCCAGCGATACCAGAACTTGGCAAAGCCGCTGTCCTGACGGAAGAACTGGAGGATCATCTCCGGGAACTGCATCAGCGTCATGGCGAAGATCAGCGGGAGAACGCCGTTCGCGTTGGCCTTCATCGGGATGTAGGTGGACTGACCGCCGTACATCTTCCGGCCGACGACGCGCTTGGCATACTGCACGGGGACCTTGCGAACCGCCTTGTCGATGAACACGACGAAGGTGATCAGCGCAAGGATGGTGACGAACGTGAGAACGAACACGATCCACGTCGAAACCGCTGCGGGAGCCGCAATGATCGCCTCGACGCGCTCGATGATGAACTCATCGACGCGGGAAACGATGGAAGCGAAGATCAGCATCGAAATGCCGTTGCCGATGCCCTTCTCGGTGATGCGCTCACCGAGCCACATCAAAAACGCTGTACCGGCGGCTGCGCAGATCGAGATGATTGCGACGTTTCCGGCGAATGCCCAGCCCGTCCCGTTGACAATGGGAGAACCGTAGGAGTTTGCGATAACGCTGTTGTAGGAAACAACGATACCGATGGACTGAACCACCGCGAGACCGACGCCGGCATACCGCGTGATCCGCTCGATCTTTTCGCGGCCGTCCTCTTCCTTGCTCATCTTCTCAAGGGCGGGAATCGCCATCGTGAGAAGCTGCAGGATAATGGACGCCGTGATGTAGGGCGAAATACCCATGGCAAAGATCGTGAACTGCGAGAACGCGGAACCGGACATCAGGGACATGAAGTCCGCCATGGCGGAAAGCTGCTTGGTAGCAGCCTGCCATGCGCCGAGATTCACACCCGGAATCGGAATCGCGCTGCCAAGGCGATAGACGGCAATCAGAAGAAGCGTATAGAGGATCTTCTTCCGAATGTCCTTCACCTTAAAAGCGTTGATGAATGTGCTAAACATTACAGCACCTCAACGTTTCCGCCTGCATTCCGAATGGCTTCTTCTGCGGATTTCGTGAACTTGGCAGCCTTGACGGTGAGCTTCTTATTCAGCTCGCCATTGCCCAGAACCTTCAGGCCATCCTTTTCGATCTTGCGGATGATGCCCAGCTCTTTCAGGGACTCCGCGGTGACCGTCGCGTTATCCTCCAACCCATTCAGGTCGGAAATGTTGATGATGGTGTACTCTTTTGCAAAGTGATTGTAGAAGCCGCGCTTCGGGAGGCGACGCGCCAGAGGCATCTGGCCGCCTTCAAAACCGTTCTTCTTGCTGCCGCTGCGGGCCTTCTGACCCTTGTGGCCCTTCGCGGAAGTCTTGCCGATACCGGAACCGGTGCCGCGGCCAACGCGCTTTTCGGCGTGACGGGCGCCCTCGGTCGGTCTCAATTCATGCATTTTCATATTGCCGGAACCTCCTTATGCTTCTTCGACCTTGACAAGGTGCTTTACCTTGAAGATCTGACCGCGGATGCAGGCATTGTCGGGCTTCACGACGGTCTCATTGACCTTGTGGAGACCCAGCGCCTTCACGGTGTCCTGCTGATCCTTGAGGGAGCTGATCGGGCTCTTTACCAATGTAACCTTCAACATGCTCATGTCCTCCTTACAGGATCTCGTCAACCGACTTGCCGCGGAGTGCCGCGATCTGTTCAACGGTACGGAGCTGGGAAAGTCCGTCCAGCGTCGCCTTGACGCAGTTCGACGGGTTGTTGGAACCGAAGGACTTGGTACGGATGTCCTTGATGCCGGCCATTTCGAGGACCGCACGGACGGGGCCGCCCGCGATAACACCGGTACCTTCTTCAGCGGGGAGCATACGGACATGACCCTTGCCGAACTTGCCTTCGACCTGATGCGGGATCGTCGTGCCGACGACCGGAATCTCGATCATGTGGCGCTTCGCGTCCTCGACGCCCTTGCGGACCGCTTCGGGGATTTCCACAGCCTTGCCGAGGCCGACGCCGACCTTGCCGTTTTCATTGCCGACGACCATCAGCGCGGTGAACCGGAAGTTCTTACCGCCCTTAACGACCTTCGCAACGCGGTTGATAGCGACGAGCTTTTCCTTATACTCGGGAACTTCGCGCTCGAATTTTCTTTCTCTGTCGTTTCTCATTTCGTTTTCCTCCTTAGAAGTCCAAGCCGGCTTCTCTTGCGCCCTCGGCCACCGCCGCTACACGACCGGTGTAGAGGTAACCGCCGCGATCGAAAACGACCTTCTTAACGCCCTTTTCAAGCGCACGCTGCCCGACCAGTTTGCCGACGAGCTTGCTCGCTTCGGTCTTGGTCTTATCATCAAGCTGAGCCTTGAGTTCTGCATCCAGCGTAGAAGCAGCAACCAGAGTGTTACCCGTGGTATCGTCGATGACCTGCGCGTAGATGTGGTTGGTGCTGCGGTACACGTTCAGACGCGGACGTTCCTCTGTACCGTTCAGATCTCTGCGCTGGCGATGGTGACGAACCTTGCGAACCGCATTCTTATCGATCTTAGAATACATTCTATGTTACTCCTTTCTACCTTACTTACCGGTCTTGCCTTCCTTGCGGCGGACAAACTCGCCCTCATAACGGATGCCCTTGCCCTTATAGGGTTCCGGCTCACGCGTGGCGCGGATATCTGCGGCAACCTGGCCGACCTTCTGCTTGTCGATGCCCTTCACCGTGATCTTGGTGGGAGCGGGGGTTTCGAACTCGATGCCGTCCATCTTCGCAAAGCGAACGGGGTGAGAATAACCGACGTTGAGGACCAGGTCCTTGCCGTCCATCTGCGCTCTGTAACCGGTACCGACGACTTCGAGCCTCTTTTCGAAGCCGGTCGTCACGCCGACCACCATGTTGTTGATGAGGGTGCGGGTGAGGCCGTGCAGCGAGCGATGCAGCTTGTCATCGCTGGGACGCTTGACGGTCAGCACGCCGTTGTCCTGTTCGAGGATCATCTCAGGCGAAAACGACTGCGTCAATTCGCCCTTGGGCCCCTTCACGGTGACGCTGTTGTGTTCGCCAACCGTGATTGTCACGCCGGCGGGAACAGCCACCGGATGTTTTCCGATTCGAGACATTCTGTATATTCCTCCGATTTATTACCAGACGTAAGCGAGCACTTCGCCGCCGACGCCGAGCTTTCTGGCTTCCCGATCGGTCATAACGCCGCGGGAGGTGGACAGGATCGCGATACCCATGCCGCCGAGGACCTTGGGGATCTCATCCTTGCGGGCATACACGCGCAGACCCGGGCGGGAAATGCGCTTGATGCCAACGATAACGCGCTGCTTGTTGGGGCCGTACTTGAGCTGGATGCGGATGGTCTTTTCGATGCCGTCCTCCAACAGCTCATAACCCTTGATGTAGCCTTCCTCCAAGAGGATTTCCACAATCGCCTTCTTGATCGAAGAAGCGGGGACGTCCACCGTCTCGTGCTTTGCGACCAGAGCGTTGCGGATCCGAGTGAGCATATCTGCAATCGTATCAGTCATGGTTAAATCCTCCTGTCTTACCAGCTGGCCTTACGGACGCCGGGGATGTTGCCGGCATACGCTTCCTCACGGAAGCAGACGCGGCAGATGCCGTACTTGCGGAGAACCGCATGGGGACGACCGCAGATACGGCAGCGGGTGTAAGCGCGGGTCGAGTACTTCGGCTCTCTCTGCTGCTTTAACTTCAAAGATGTCTTTGCCATTATCGGTTCCTCCTTATCAGTCCTGCATGAACGGCATACCCATGAGCTTCAGAAGCTCGCGGGCTTCTTCGTCGCTCTGGGCGCTGGTCACGAACACGATGTTCATGCCGCGGGTCTTGTCAACGTCGTCATAGTTGATCTCGGGGAAGATCAGCTGTTCGCGGACGCCCATTGCATAGTTGCCGCGACCGTCGAAGGACTTGTCGCTTACGCCGCGGAAGTCGCGGACGCGGGGCAGAACGATGTTCATGAGCTTATCCATGAAGTAGTACATCTTGTCGCCGCGGAGCGTAACCTTGGCGCCGATGTTCATGCCTTCACGAACCTTGAAGTTTGCAACCGACTTCTTGGCCTTCGTGATCACGGCCTTCTGGCCGGCGATCATGGAGAGCTCCTCAACGGCCTTCTCGATGCCCTTGGGATTATCCTTCTCGGCGCCGAGGCCCATGTTCAGGATGATCTTATCGAGCTTCGGGATCATCATCACGTTCTCGTAGTGGAACTTCTCGTTCAGAGCGGGAACGACTTCTTCTTTATATTTGGTCTTCAGACGGGGTGCGCCGCTGAAAGGCTTTGCCTGTGCCGCCGCCTTCTTCTTCGGAGCAGCCTGTGCAGTTTCTTTCTTTGCCATTGTTTATCTCCTTCGTCTTAGTCCATGACCTTGCCGCACTTCTTGCAAACGCGGACTTTCTTGCCGTCCACAACCTGATGCGCAACGCGGGTCGCCTTGCCGCACTTCGGGCAGACCATCATGACGTTGGACGCGTCGATCGTGCCCTCGGTCTCGATCCGGCCGCCGGCCTCGCCCTGACGGCGGGGTTTGACGTGCTTGGTGATCATGTTCGCGCCCTGCACCGAAACGCGGCCCTTCTCGGGATACGCGGTGAGAACCTTGCCCTGCTTGCCCTTATCCTGGCCGGAGATCACAACGACGGTATCGCCTTTTTTCACATTCAGTTTTGCCATGTCGCTTTCCTCCTTACAGCACTTCGGGTGCGAGAGAGACGATCTTCATATAATCCTTCTCGCGCAGCTCACGGGCGACCGGCCCGAAAATACGGGTGCCCTTCGGCTGCTTCTGGTCGTTGATGATGACGCACGCATTGTCGTCGAAACGAATGTGGCTGCCATCGGGACGGGACGTTTCGCTGGTGGTACGAACGACGACCGCGCGCACAACGTCTTTCTTCTTCACGGCGCCGCCCGGGGACGCGGTCTTCACCGCGCACACGATCACGTCGCCGATGCCTGCGAACTTCACCTTGGAGCCGCCGAGTACGTGGATGCACTGTACTTCCTTGGCGCCGCTGTTGTCCGCGACCTTCAATCTGGTTTGAGGCTGAATCATTTTATCCTATCCTCCTCATTACTTCGCTTTCTCGATGATCTCGACAAGGCGCCATCTCTTGTCCTTGGAGATCGGTCGAGTTTCCATGATGCGGACGGTGTCGCCGATGCCGCACTGGTTCTCTTCGTCATGCGCCTTGAACTTGCGCGTACGGTTGACCATCTTGCCGTAAAGGGGATGGCGAACCTTGGTCTTGATGGCGACGACGATCGTTTTGTCCATCTTATCGCTGACAACGGTGCCAACGCGGGTCTTACGATATCCTCTCATTTCCATTGTTCCGATTCCTCCTTATTCGGCGTCCTGACCGAGCTCGCGGGCGCGAAGAACGGTCTTGATACGGGCGATGTCCTTCTTGCATGCGCTGATGCGGGAAGGATTGCTGATCTGTCCGGTGACGGACTGGAAGCGAAGATTGAACAATTCGGCTTTCAGTTCCTTTTCCTGCTTGAGCAGCTCTTCCACGCTCATGCTCTTGAGCTTATCTGCCTTCATTGTTATTCTCCTTTCTCCTCAGTCTCGGTCTCTTTCTTGACGATCTTGCACTTGAGCGGCAGCTTGTGCATCGCAAGACGCAGCGCCTCGCGCGCGGTGTAATCGTCCACACCCGCGATCTCAAACATCACGCGGCCGGGCTTCACAACCGCCACCCAGTATTCGGGGGAACCTTTGCCGGAACCCATTCGGGTTTCCGCCGGCTTTTCGGTAACGGGCTTGTCGGGGAAGATCTTGGTCCAGACCTGACCGCCACGCTTGATATAACGGGTCATCGCAACACGGGCCGCCTCGATCTGGTTGCTGGTCACCCATGCGGGATCCAGCGCGACGAGACCGTAATCGCCGTAGGTCACGGTGTTGCCGCGATGCGCGGCACCCTTCATGCGGCCGCGGAACACTCTGCGGCGCTTTACTCTCTTCGGCATTAACATATTATTTGCCTCCTTCCGAGCGCTTTGCACGCTTCAGAACTTCACCCTTGTAGATCCAGACCTTGCAGCCGATTCTGCCGTACTGCGTGCTGGCCTCTGCAAAACCGTAATGGATGTCCGCGCGCATGGTCTGCAGCGGGATCGAACCATCGTGGTAGCCTTCGCCTCTGGCGATTTCGGCGCCGCCCAGACGGCCGGAGCAAGCGAGCTTGATGCCCTTTACGCCCGGACGCTGCATAGCGCGCTGCATCGCCTGCTTCATCGCGCGGCGGAAGCTGATACGCTTCTCGATCTGCGCAGCGATGTTCTCCGCCACGAGCTGTGCATCGGAGTCCGCATCACGGACTTCCATGATGTTGACCGCAACGGGCTTGCCGATCTCGGCCGCGACGGACGCTTTGATCTCTTCGATGCCTGCGCCGCCCTTGCCGATCAGCATACCGGGACGCGCGGTGTAGATGCCGACGCTGATCTTGCCGGTCGCACGGTCGATCACGATGCGGGAAATGCTCGCGCCGTAATACTTTTTCTTCACGAAATCACGGATCTTGCGGTCCTCGACGAGGCAGTCCGCGAAGTCCTTCTTCGCAGCATACCAATGTGTGTTCCAATCACGAATCACACCAACGCGGAATCCGTTCGGATTAACTTTCTGACCCATACTGTCCTCCTCTTATTTGACCTGATCCAAGATGATCGTGATGTGGCTGGTGCGCTTGCGAATCGGGGAAGCGGAGCCACGGGCTCTTGCGCGATAGCGCGCAAGCGTCGGACCTTGGTTCGCATAAACCTCGGCGACATACAGATCGTCGCGGTTCATGTCGAGGTTGTTCTCCGCGTTCGCAATGGCGGAGTTCAGGAGCTTCAGCACGGGCTCGCTGGCGGCCTTGGGGGTGTACTCCAGGATCGCAGCAGCTTCCTTGACGCTCTTGCCGCGGATCATGTCGATGACGATCTTGACCTTGCGGCTGGAGATCCGGATATAACGGGCGATTGCGTGCGGACGCTTATCGGCCGTTTCATGACGGCGGGCCGTCTTTTCTCTCATTCTGGTTGCCATTTTCGTTCCTCCTTATTTCGCGCCCGTGGTTTTCTCGGAGCCTCTGTGGCCGCGGAACGTGCGGGTGGGGGCGAATTCGCCCAGCTTATGACCGATCATTTCCTCGGTGACATACACCGGACCGTGCTGTTTGCCGTCATGCACGGCAATCGTGTGACCGATGAACTCGGGGAAGATGGTGGAGGCGCGGCTCCAGGTCTTGACGACCGTCTTCTTGCCGCTTTCATTCATCGCCTGAATCCGATTGAACAGGCGCTCTTCAACGAACGGGCCTTTTTTAACCGATCTGCTCATTGTGGTTCCTCCTATTAGTTACCGCTCGTTCTGCGACGGACGATGTACTTGTTGATCTTGTTCTTCTTCTTACGCGTCTTGTAGACGAGAGCGGGCTTGCCCCACGGGGTGACCGGGCCGGGACGACCGATCGGGCTCTTGCCCTCGCCGCCGCCGTGCGGGTGGTCGTTCGGGTTCATGACGGAACCGCGGACGGTCGGGCGGATGCCCATGTGACGCTTGCGGCCGGCTTTACCGAGCTGCACGTTCTGATAGTCGAGGTTGCCGACCTGACCGATCGTGGCCTTGGCGTTGATCGGGATCAGACGCACTTCGCCGCTGGGCAGACGCACCTGCGCGTACTTGCCTTCCTTCGCCATCAGCTGCGCCGCATTGCCTGCGGAACGAACGAGCTGCGCGCCCTTGCCCGGGACGAGCTCGACGCAATGGATCATCGTGCCGACCGGGATGCTCTGCAGCGGCAGGGCGTTGCCGATCTTGATGTCCGCGTCGGCGCCGGAAACGACGGTGTCACCGACGTTCAGGCCGAGGGGAGCGATGATGTAACGCTTTTCGCCGTCGGCGTAGAACAGCAGCGCGATGTTCGCGGAGCGGTTCGGATCGTACTCGATGGCGTTGACGGTCGCGGGAACGCCGTCCTTGTTGCGCTTGAAGTCGATCACGCGATACTTGCGCTTTGCGCCGCCGCCCTGGTGGCGAACCGTGATCTTACCCGTGAAGTTGCGGCCGGCCTTGCTCTTGAGGTCCGTGGTCAGCGCCTTTTCGGGGGTTTTCTTGGTGATCTCCTCATAGGTGGAGACACTCATGTGTCTGGTACCCGGCGTTGCGGGCGTCAGTTTACGAATTGCCATGTGCTGCCTCCTTACTGTGCGATGCCGTCGAAGAGCTCGATGCCCTTGGAATCGGCAGTCAGCTTGACGTACGCTTTCTTCTTGGAAGCGGTTCTGCCCTGCGTACGGCCCTGGCGCTTGATCTTGCCGAGCTTGTTCACGGTGTGGACGCTCGCAACCTTGACGCCGAAGATTTCCTCGACCGCCTTGGCGATCTCGACCTTGTTCGCGCTCTTGGCCACCTCAAAGGTGTAGGTGTGATGCGCGATATAATCGTAGCTCTTTTCCGTGAGGATCGGAGCCTTAATGATGTCGTATGCGTTCTTCATTAGGCGTAAACCTCCTCGATCTTCTCCGCCGACGCCTTCGTGAGGATCAGCTTTTCATACTTCAGGATCTCGTACACGCTCAGCGTTCCGACCAGCGTCGTCTTGACGTTCGGAATGTTGCGAGCCGCGCGCTCGACGATGTCGTCCTTCTCGGGGAGAACGATCAGCGCCTTTTCGACGTTCGTGGCCTTGAGAACCTTAACCATTTCCTTCGTCTTGGCGGCTTCGAGATTGAGCGCATCGAACACGAGCAGCTCGTTCTCGTTGACCTTGGAGGACAGCGCGGACTTCATCGCAAGGCGCTTGACCTTCTTGTTCAGACGAACGGTGTAATCGCGGGGCTTCGGCGCGAAGACGATGCCGCCGTGTCTCCATTGCGGGGAGCGGGTGGAACCCTGACGCGCACGGCCGGTGCCCTTCTGACGCCACGGCTTCTTGCCGCCGCCGGAGACTTCCGCGCGGGTCAGCGCGCTCTGCGTGCCCTGACGGCAGTTGGCCAGATGCGCAACCACGACATCGTGCAGGACGCTCTCGTTCACCGGCTGGCCAAATACGTTCTCACTCAGAGCGATCTCGCCAACGGTGTTGCCTTTGATATCATACAATGCTACGTTCGGCATGTGTGTTTCCTCCTTACTTCACGGTGCTTCTGACCGTAACCAGCGTTCCCTTTGCACCGGGGATCGCGCCCTTAATGAGGAGCAGGTTACGCTCGGCATCGGCTTTGACGACTTCGAGGTTCTGGACGGTGACGGTTTCGCTGCCCATGTGGCCCGGAAGGCGCTTGGTCTTGAATACTTCGCCGGGGTACGTGCAGGCGCCCATGGAACCGGCAACGCGGTAGGAATGGGAACCGTGCGTCTTGCGGCCGCGGGCCTGATTCCAACGCTTGATGTTGCCCGCAAAGCCCTTGCCCTTGCTCTTGCCGGTCACATCGACCTTATCGCCTTCGGCGAAAACGTCGGCCTTGATCAGCTGACCGAGCTCCAAAGATGCGGCGTCGTCGAGCTTGAACTCTTTGAAGTAACGCATCGTCTTGACGCCGGCCTTGGCGCAATGGCCCTTGGTGGGCTTGTTGGAGAGGTTCTCACGAACTTCGCAGAACCCGACCTGAACGGCTTCGTACCCGTCGTTTTCGACGGTCTTCTTTTGGATGACGGGGCAGGGACCGGCTTCGATGACTGTGACGGGAATCATGGTACCGTCAGCTCGGAAGAACTGCGTCATACCGATCTTCTTGCCCAAAATGGCTTTCTTCATTTGGTCTTACCTCCGTTTATAATTACAGCTTGATCTCGATATCCACACCCGCGGGGAGGTCGAGCTTCATCAGAGCCTCAACCGTCTTGGTGGAGGGCTGGAGAATGTCGATCAGGCGCTTATGCGTGCGGATCTCGAACTGCTCACGGGAATCCTTATACTTGTGCGTTGCACGAAGGATAGTGACGATTTCCTTTTCGGTGGGCAGCGGGATGGGGCCGGAGACCTGCGCTCCGGTTCTCTTGGCGGTGTCAACGATCTTCTCGGCGCTCTGGTCGATCAGACTGTGTTCATAGGCCTTGAGCTTGATGCGGATTCTTTGGTTTGCCATACTTGTTTTCTTTCCTCTCGATAAAATTTTGTTTTGGGCAGTACACAGAGCCGTGTGTTTCCCTCTTATTTTTTTCACACAGCCTTTCGGCTGCGTTTGTGGGACGGCACGGAGTGTCCGCTATTTTTGCCCCGTTCGGTTTCCCGAACGCTGAACCCCCGCGAAATTACCCGGAATGGCTGCCGGCAACCTCCGCGAAAGGCTCTTACGTCATGGCATAGGCATACCAATGGCGTAACCTTGACTATCATACATGACACACCCGGAAAAGTCAAGCGTTTATGAAAATTTTACAAAGGTTTTCCATACCCTCGAAATTCCCAGACGCCGCGGGGCTTTTCCGTGATATATCACGCACGGCGATTCTCATTATACGGGATAAGGCGCGTTTTTGCAAATGCGGGTTTCGACATGGCAGGTATGCGATGGGAGAATAAGGGCGCGAAGTGATATTGTCCTTCGGACAGTGAAATTGCTTTGCAGTTATATTTTGCCTTGCGGCAAAACGGATGACGGGCTGCGGCCGAAAAAGAAAAAATTCTCCGCAAGGAGAATTTTCCTAAGCTCGCATCTTTGATGCGAATATCACTGCGCATCAGCGCAATATCGCTGTGCGTCAGCACAATATCGCTGTGTGTCAGCACAATATCACTGTGCGTCAGCGCCTCCCGTTCCGCACCAGCGCCATCGCGTACGCCTCTTTTTTCGGAATGTGCAGCCGTTGCGCGGCGACGGCGGCGGCGTCCTTGACGGAGAGGGTTTGCAGCAGCTCGTCCAGGAGCGCGTCCGGATCGGTCGCGGCGGCCTTTTGCGGGGCGGGCAGCACGCAGATCACGCACTCCCCCTTCGGCTCCTCGGCAAACGTGTCGATCAGGGTCGAGAGCTTGCCGCGGTAGGCGGACTCGAACTTTTTCGTCAGCTCGCGCAGCACGGCAGCGTCCGCGTCGCCGAGGCGTTCATACAGATCCTTCAGCGTCGCCTGCACGCGGTGCGGGCTTTCATAGAGGATGCAAAGATGCGGCGTCTGCGCGATCTCGGTCAGTACATCCGCGCGGGGCTTGGTTTCGCGCGGGAGGAAGCCGAAAAAGCTGAACGGCTGCGGCGCAAGGCCGCTCAATACGGCGGCGGTCAGCACCGCGGACGCGCCGGGCACGACCGTGAACGGGAGATCGTTTTCCACGCACGCGCGCACTAAGATCGCGCCGGGGTCGGACACGCCGGGCATGCCCGCATCGGACACGTAGACGACCTCGCGGCCTTCCTTCAGAAGCCGCACGACGTTTTCGCTTTCCTGCGCCTCGGAGTGCATCTCACAGCTTTTCAGCGGCTTTTCGATGCCGAGGTGATGCAGCAGCTGCGCGGTTCTTCGCGTGTCCTCACAGAACACGATGTCCGCGCCTTTCAGCGTTTCGATGGCGCGGAGGGTAATATCGCCGAGGTTTCCGATCGGCGTTGCAACCAGATACAGCATGGCTCACCTCACGCGCAGGTTGCTGCCCTTAAATGGGATCAGCGCGGTGATCGCCTTGTCGGTCATGCGCGAGGTGATGCGCTCGCCGTATCGCTCGGTCAGCGATTCGGGCGGGAGGTTCGTGATCAGCACGGTCGGCAGCCGCAGCGCGGCGCGCTCGTTGAGCACGCGGAACAGATTTTCCCCGGTCACGTTCGGGATCATCGCCTCGGTGCCGAGATCGTCTAACACGAGCAGCGGCACGTTCGTATACAGCGCCATCGTCTCGGTATTGGACTGGATGCCGTCGAGCGCGTCCTGCACGAAGCGATACGCGGTGACCTTGCGCGTTTCGATGCAGCGGTCGATGGCCGCCGCCGCGATCGCGTTTCCGATAAACGACTTGCCCGTGCCGGGGTTGCCGAACAGCAATAAATTCTGCTTTTCCGGCTTCGGGAGCGCCTCGACGTAGCGGACGCAGTAGTTTTTCAGCCGGATCGCATAGCGGCGCTGCTCGTCGTCCGGGTAGATGCTCGGATCGAACGCGGCGAACGTTTCGCGCTCGTTGACCCGTGCGCCGTCCTTCAATTCCTTCTGGAGCTGCCGGAGCTGACACGCACACGGCTTTTTGACAAGCCCTCCGACCTCGCCGGTGTCCCTGCACCTTTGGCAGGTATAGATCGGATCGAGATAGTCGGCGGGCAGACCGAGCGAGATCAAAAGGTTCTTCCGCTCCGCGCTGATCGACGCAATGCGCGACTGCGCCTGCTCATGCGTGAGCTTGCCCGCGGCGAGCGCGATCACAACCTGCCCGCGCTCGGTGCGAAGCGACGCAAAGCGCGGGTTCTTTTCCTCGCACTCGGCAAAGCGTTTGTCCGACAGGCGGCGGTTCTTCTCGCGCAGGGTGCTGTAATAGAGCTGCAAACTGTTTCTCATGGCTTGTCCTCCGCTTCGGTCGGGTCGTCCAAATCCTCATTCAGATCCACGATAATATCCTGCAAATCTTCGAGCCGGACGGTGTGCTGCTCATACGCCTCGGACGAATGGTTCTTTTTGCGGCTCCGCTGTGCGGGCCGGGCGGCCTGCCGCGCGGCAAGGGCTTCCTTGGCCTGTTCGACCGTGCAGATTTTCCGCCCCATCCACTCGATCAGCAGTTTTTTCAGTACGCCGAACGGGCGCTCCGCATCGCGGCACGCATCCGCCGCCATCCATACGACCTCGTCGGTCAGCGCCTTGCGGAACATCGCTATCTGCGCGGCCTCGGTCGGACCCGGCGGCTCGATGCGTCCGATGCGCTCGAACACGGCTTTGCTGAACGCGTACTCGTCGGCCTCGGCGGCGTTGTTCGCCTCGATGGCGGCAACGTCGGTCAGGTTCTTTTCCTTCTTTTCGGCAAGGCGGCGGTCGAGCGCCCCGAACGTCGGCGTGCCGTTATTGACCAGCTCGGCACACACGGCCAGGATCGCTTCTTTGTCAAAGCCCCATTCCTTCGTCCATTTGTCGTACAAATCCATCTCGTCGCTGCTCGGCTTGCGGCGCTTGCTCCAACGCAGCAGCACCTCGCTTGCGCCGTGCTTTTTGACGCGGTAATCGTCAAGGTACGCCTTGGCCTGCTCCGGCGTAACGATGTGCGCCTCATTCCACGTCTGCGCGGTCGCCAATATATAATTGGAAGAAACGCGCTTGCCCTTCTGCTCCATGCAGTAGGCGACAAGCTCCAGCACCGTCGCTTCCTCCAGACCGTACAGCTCGATGCAGTCGTACATCGCGCGAAGCTCGCGCATGTCGAACTGGCGCGGCGCGGTCAGCGCATTCAGCGCCTCGACGAACGGACGGTACTTGACCGGCGCGGCGCCCGTCAGCGAAGGCGCGTCCGTGAGCCTGTATTCGACGGTCAGCGGATTGTCCCCCGCAATGCGCACAAGGCCCTTGGCCTGCCAGTAGACGAACGCGCACCGCACCTCCGCGTCGGTGATGCCGAGCCGCTCGGCGATCGACTCGTCGGCCAGCGACATGTGATAGCATTGCATGAGGCCGTAGAGGTACACCTTCACAAACATGCCGTCGGCGTCGGGCATGTATTCGGTGAAAAACAGATTGTCCACGGGCGTCATTTCCCGCTTCGCCGCTTCGGGCGCAAATCGAACCTTGGTCGTTTCCATGCGTATATTATAACATGAAGAACAGCGGTTTTCAACAACGGCTTGCAGCACAGCGATATTTTGCTTGGCAAAGTGACAGCATTGCACCGCAGGCGCAAGCCGCCATTCTTCACAGTTCCTTAACTGGTAAACCTGTCGAATCGTGCATATAATATAGATATGAAGAAACGGAACCGCAACCGCATACATCCCCTGTGGCTGCTGCTGATGGCGGCAGC
>JAFUDD010000143.1 GCA_017459315.1 Clostridia bacterium
CCGAAAGCTCTGTCACGCCGTTGTCCGCAAGCCGCTTCGCTTCGTCGATCAGCCGTTCGATCGGCACGCTGTTGAGATTTCCGCGGATCAGCGGGATCGCACAGTAGGTGCAGCGATTGTTGCAGCCGTCGCCCACGCGTAAATACGCCCGATACGGCGGTGAAACGAGCAGCCGGTTCGCATGTTCGACCGACAGGCACGGTGTATGCAGCTTTTCGGCGAGCAGGCGGGGGAGCTTGTCGTATTCGCGCACGCCGAGAAAAAGATCCACTTCCGGCATTTCCTCGGTCAATTCCTTGCGGTAGCGTTCGGAAAGACATCCGGTCACGACGAGCAGACGACACGTTCCGGCTTTCTTATACTGCGCCATCTCAAAGATCGTTTCGATGGATTCTTCCTTGGCAGGAAGAATAAACCCGCACGTGTTCACGATCAGGATATCCGCTTCCTCGGGGTCGCTTACAATGCCAAAGCCTGCAGCGCGCAGCAGCCCCAGCATATTTTCGGTATCGACTTGGTTTTTCGCGCAGCCGAGCGATACAGCGCCTACGTTCATGGCGTATCCTCCTCATACTCGTCAAACGGCACATCGTCCTCCGGCGGGGCTTCGGGTGCCGGCTCCGCTTCCGGCACCGGCGCGCCGCCGCCGAACACGCGGTTGTATTCGGCGGGCGTGATCAGCACCTGCCGCGGCTTGCTGCCGTCAAAGCCCGAAACGTATTTCGCCTGCTCCATCATATCCACAAGCCGCGCCGCGCGCGCATAGCCGACGCGCAGCCGCCGCTGGATCATCGAGATCGAAGCCTGTCCATTTTCCATGACGATCCGGACGGCTTCACCAAGGAGATCGTCCTCCTGCTTGCCCTCGCCGAAGACGCCGCCGGTCGCGCCGCCCTTGGCTTCATTATTGATTTCGCTGAGCACTTCCTCGTCAAACTGCACGTCCTCCTTCTTGAAGTGGGACATGATGCGTTCGACTTCTTCATCCGACACATACGCGCCCTGGCAGCGGGTCGGCTTGCCGGAGCCGTTCGGATGGAACAGCATATCGCCGCGGCCGAGCAGCTTTTCTGCGCCGGTCGCGTCGAGGATAATACGGCTGTCGATGGACGAGCTGACCGCAAACGCGCAGCGGGAGGGGATATTGGCCTTAATGAGACCGGTGATGATATCCGCGGACGGACGCTGCGTTGCCACGATCAGATGGATGCCCGCAGCGCGGCCGAGCTGCGCGATGCGGCAGATCGAGTCTTCCACGTCCTCCGGCGCGACCATCATCAGGTCGGCCAACTCGTCGATGATGATGACGAGCTTCGCCATCTTCTTATGCGGATCGTCCATCAGCGAATTGTAGCGCGCCAGATCGCGCGAACCGACCTCGCTGAACTTCCGGTAACGCATATCCATTTCGTTGACCGCCCAACGCAGGGCGCTCGCCGCCTTTTTTGGCTCGGTCACGACCGGGATGCGCAGGTGGGGGAGGTTGCCGAATACGGATAGCTCAACCACCTTCGGGTCGATCAGGATCATCTGCACCTCCTGCGGGGAGGCCTTGTAGATCATCGAGATAATGATATCGTTGATGCACACGGATTTACCGGAGCCGGTGGAGCCCGCGATCAGCATGTGCGGCATCTTGGCAAGGTCTGCGACGACGACACGGCCGGAAATATCCTTGCCCATCGCCATCGTGCTTGTCGATTTTGCGTTCTTGAATTCGGGACTTTCGATGATATCGCGCAGCAGAACGGTCGCCGTTTCCTTGTTCGGCACCTCGATGCCGACGGCGCTCTTGCCGGGGATCGGCGCTTCGATACGCACACGCGCCGCCGCCAGCGCCATCGCAAGGTCGTCCGCCAGCGCCGCGATCTTGCTCACACGGATGCCCGGCGCGGGCTTCAATTCATACCGCGTCACGACCGGGCCGACCGAATAGTTCACGACCTGCGCCGAAATATTGAAGCTTGCCAGCGTTTCTTCCAACAGCTTCGATGTGGATTCCGGATTCTCGATGCCCTGCGAATAGGTCTGCTCGCTCTTGTTCAGACAGTCGATGCTCGGCGGCAGATACAGCTGTACCGCTTCAGCGCTCGGCGCATCCGGGACGATCAGCGGCAGATCGTCGTCCTCACCGTCCTCGACAGACGGCTGCAGGTTCTCCTTGGCCGCGGTCGATTTGAACGCAGGCGTGTCGGAGGGCGCAGCTGCCTTTGCGACCGGCTTTTCCTTCACCGTTTCCGCAGGCTTCGCGGGGGCAACAGGGCGGGATACAACCTCGATCAGTTCGTCGTCGGGTGTGTCGTCGATCAGATCCAGATGCCGCTTGTCCGCCTTGCGCACAGGCTTTTTCACGGGCTGCACCGGCGCGGCGGGCACGACCTCCGGCTCGTCCACGGGGAAGGAGGTCGGGATGTCTTCTTCGTCTACATCGAACAGGAAATTGCTCTTGCGCTTTATGGTGCGCTTCGGTTCCGGCTCCGGCAGGATCGACGCCGCCGCGCTTGCAGCGGTGACGGCAGCCGACTTTTGCACGGGCTTCGGCGAGGGTGCGGGCTCTTCGGCGGGCGGCACCTCAAACAGCTCGTCAAACGACAGTTTTTTCTTGTCTTTTACCGGCTTTTTTTCGACGCGGGTCGAATAGTCCTTGCGCCATTGCCGGTCGGCTTCCGGCTCTTCTTCCGGTTCTTC
>JAFUDD010000144.1 GCA_017459315.1 Clostridia bacterium
GGGCCCGTGCATGCGGCGGACGCCGTGACCGCGGAGCACAGCGTGCTTGCATGGGCGGAGGCGGAATCCCGTCGTTTCGATATGGATAAGGGCGTGATTCCCTCCATCAACGGACGATGGCATGAGCCCTATATGGGATGGGCGAGCACGCCGCTGACCGGCGGCGCGGAATATGACGGCGCGATTGCCGCCGCCAACGACTGGATGCAAAAGCTTTTCGGCTTTTCGATGAAGCCCGATGTGACCGTGACCGTATGGACCGACCCGAAAGGGTATCGGAAGGACTATATCCGGGTAGCCGACAGCGATCTCGAAACGATCGTTTCGATGGATCGGGAAACGCTGCAGCTGATCAACATCGACACGGCGCGCACGGACGGCAAACGGATTCCGAGCGTTACGGCAACGGAGCAGACGGCAAAGGACATCATAGATGTATTCGGCTGGACGATGCAGCTTGTTGATGGGGGAAGATGGCCGACCATAGCACTGTACACAAACGAGGGACCGGTGGTTGGGCTCAGCATCGTCGCAAATGCGGTTGCTTCGGTGCGCGTCTATGAAAACGTCGCTTGTTTGGAGGAGCTTGTGTATACGGTGGCCGATCTGCAATCGCACGCGGCATACGTGGAAAAGGTGTACGGCGAGCCGTCGTTTGTAAAAGGCGAAGAAGCCGAACTTTTGAAAAGGCATCCGGACGCCATGACGCGCAAGCAGCTGTTTACGCTGCTCGAACAGCTCTATCGGCAGGCCTCGGATGAATGGCCGGGCGAGGACGCATTCACGGCGACGCTGTATCTCGACGAGACCGGCGACCGCGAGGATTATTGGCAGGTCACGTTGGCAAGCGGCGGGATGATGCAGATTTCCGCGGAAAGCGGGTTAGTCATTTCGGCTAAGAGTATGTACCTAAGTCCACTTGACGACGACACCCTGCCGGAGCAGGTCATGCCGCTCGATGATAAATGGCACAATCCTAAGTTTACCGACGCCATCGATAAAGCATATGATGACTACGTGACCGAAAAGATAGCACCGTGGATCAACGCGCTTGCCCGCGGGCAGGAGCGTGGACAGGTCAAAGAGGTTTCGGTGGGCGCGCTTTACGATTACTATTATGCAAATGTGGATATCGAGCTGAACGACGGCACGATGTATGAGCTCAACTTCTCGCACGGTGTGCTCCAGTATATCGAATACTACTTCAGCAGCGATTCGATGCGGGAGCCGATTCTTGCCGGAACATGGATGGTAGACGCGCTCTACCGCAACAATGTCACCGGCGAGACGTTCTATACAAACCCGCCGATGTGGGAATAAATCCCAATACAATAGACGACAAAACCCGACGGGCTGTCCCGCCGGGTTGTTTTGCTCTATACAGTTTGTGAAGCTGTTCAGCTTTCCTTGATCTGCTCCTTCAGCGCGCCGAGCTCGCTTTCGCTTAAGTACCGCCATTCGCCGGGGCGCATCGAACCGAGCTGCAAGGGGCCGTAGGCTTCGCGCTTAAGGCGCAGCGTTTTATGCCCCACGGCTTCGAGCATCCGGCGAATCTGCCGGTTGCGGCCTTCGTGAATCGTGATCGAGAACGCGGTGCCGCCGGTCGTGGAACGGCGAATGTTCGTAACCTTAGCGGGCGCGGTCAGACCGTCGTCCAGCTCGACGCCGTTGGTGAGCGCGGCGATCTCGGAGGCGGACAGCGTGCCGTCACAGACCACGCGGTAGGTCTTGGTGACGCCGTAACGCGGGTGCATCAGCCGGTTTGCCAGCTCGCCGTCGTTGGTCAGCAGCAGCAGTCCCTCGGAATTGAGGTCGAGCCGCCCGACGTTATAGAGCCGGTAGGGGAGGTCCTTGACAAATTCCTGCACGGTTTTCCGGCCGCGTTCGTCCTCGGATGTGCTGACGACGCCGCGCGGCTTATACAGCATGATCACGACATGCCGCTTTTGCGGCTTGATGACCTTGCCGTTTACGGCGACGATGTCCTTCGTTTCGTCCACCGACTGTCCGATGGCGGCAGGCCGCCCGTTGACCGTGACCTTACCGTCCTCGATCAGCTGCTCGCTCGCCCGGCGCGACGCCACGCCACAATCCGCCATGTATTTCTGTAACCGTACCATTTGCCCCTCCTGTTCTCCGCCGCGCCTGTCAGCGTCCTGTCCAGTCCCCGATCAGCTTTCGCACGGCAAAGCCGAATCCGCGTCGATTCACACTTTCGCGTGCGAGGATCGGCGCTTCGGCAACCGCTTCGCCGTTCACGGTGACGCGCACCGTACCGAGCGTATCGCCCGCCGCGACCGGCGCCTGCACGCTTTCCTTCAGCGACACGGACACCGAAACGGCCTCCGCGCCGTCGCTTCGCATCGGGTACAGTATATCGCATTTCAGCCCCGCGGGCAAGGATGATTTTTCCCCGCCGCGCACGGAAACGGTAAAACTTTCGGAAGCCGACCTAATTAGGTGACTTTCATAATTCGAAAACCCGAAATCGAGTATCGCCCTTGCGTCGTCCCACATCTTCGGCGCGTTCAATACCGTGCCGACAAGCTGCATCCCGTCACGGCTCGCGGCAAACGAAAGACATTTGCCCGCGGCCTTGGTGTAACCGGTTTTGACGCCGTTGCAGCCGGGGTACTCGGTCAAAAATCTGTTTTTGTTCCGAAACGAGCGCGCAGAGGAGCAACCCTCGCATACGCGGTAGGTCGTGCCGACGATGGTGCGGAATGTTTCGTTTTGCATCGCAGCCGCCGAAAGCAGGGCAAGCTCCCGCGCGGTCGTGTAATGCTCCGGCGCATGCAGACCGTTCGGGTTCTGAAAATGCGTGTTCACAAGCCCGAGCGCCGCGGCTTTTTCGTTCATCCGCTGCACGAATTTGTCCACGCTGCCGTCCACCGCAAGCGCAATGGCGACCGCCGCGTCGTTGCCGCTTTGCAGCATCAGCCCATACAGCAGTTCTAAAAGCGGCAGCGTTTCGCCGGCCTTCAGGTGGATCGACGAGCCCTCGGTTCCGGCAGCCGCTTCGGTAACGGTCACGATGCGGTCAAGCCCGCCCGCTTCGATGGCGACGAGCGCCGTCATGATCTTGGTCGTGCTCGCCTGCTCCATGCGCTTGTCTGCGTTCTTTTCCAGCAGTATGCGGCCGGACGACGCCTCCATCAAAAACGCGCTTTCGGCGGAAACGGCGGGCGGGACAAGGGAGGGCGAAGGTTCGGCAAGGGCGAATGCGGGCAAGGAAAGAAGGGCCGCCAGCAGCGCAGTTACGGCTGCTCGCACGGTGCGCACGGTTCGTCCTCCGGGGCGGGCTTTGCTTTGCCGGTCTGCGTCCGGCATGTTTTGACAACCTGCTTGGCTTCCTCGATGACGCCGGGGATCATCTGCACAAGCCGGTCAACGGCGCTGTCACAGTCGGCGCACAGGATCGTCGTACTGCCGGAGCGCATGCAAAGGAACGCCTTGGGCGTGATCGTCACGCCGACGACGCTTGCGCCAAGGAATGGATAATCCTTTGCGCCGGGCGTGGCCTTGTCGCTCTGGTGCTGTACGGTCTGGGTCGGGAAATCGCCGCCGCCGGTAAAGAAACCGAGGCTGACCTTGGATACGGGCAGCACGACCGCGCCGCCCTCGCCGTAGATCGGATCGCCGACGATCGTGTTCACATCCACGATGTTCTTGATCTCGTTCATCGTGGTTTGGAGAATGGTTTCAACGGGAGACATGAAAGTACCTCTTTTCTGTATTTTGCATTAGATTGCGCATATTAAGGCGCCTTTATGCGGCGGGCTGCGGCATAGAGCGCGGCACCTTGCCATGCGCGGCCCTTGCTTTTCGATGCGGGAGCAAAAAGAAGATCGGGTAGAACAGCCCGACAATTTCGGCGGACAGACGGAATACGGCACAGTCGAACGCGGGGCGCGGCGTGACGCGTCCCCTTCGACACACGCGCGGCAGCAGCATCGAAAAGACGCCGCATAACAGGCCGAGCGTTTCCACGGTGCGCGCGTTGTCGCCCTCGATGCCGAGCGTGACCTTTAGGTCGATGCGCTCGATCTGCCATGCGCGCGGGTTCGGGGCGGGCGGAGGATTCGGAGAGAGCAGGGGATAAGTGCGGCCGAGCACGCGGATCGAAAGATACGGTTCGGACAGCAGATGCAGACGCAGACGGAACGGCACGGGAATCGCGCCGAACAGATGAAAGCGAACAAACACAACGCCGCCCTTGGGGCTCAGGCGGGCGGTCGCGGTGACAACGACCGGCACCGAAAGCAGCAGAACAAGGAGCAGCAGAGCAAACAGCGCATACAGAACGATCATGGGGATAGGGTCTGCGCCAAGATGGTAAATTATACAGAAAATATACGGAATTATTTTTCGACAAAAAAAGGAAAAAGAGGAAAAACGGAGAATATGTCAGTAAGAGGGAGAGAAATGAGATATCCCGACTACAAACAACATGGAGGTAGAAACTATGCTGTATGAACAGGCAGCATCCGGGGCGCTGTCCTTTACGGACAATCTCGCCATGGATACGCTGCTGACATTCCTGCTGGGCCTCGGCATCGTGTTCGTCGGCCTTATCGCGCTTGTGGCGATTGTCAAGCTGATGGGCGTCATCATGGAAAAGGTTTCCGGCAAGGAAGCGCCCGCCCCTGCGCCCGCTCACGTACCGGCCGCGCCCGCCGTCAAGGCTGCGCCCGAGCCGAACCACGGCGAGCTTGTCGCCGCCGTAAGCGCCGCGCTTGCGACCGTGATGGGCACAAAGGTCAGCGGCATCCGTATCTTATCTATGAAAAAAGTCGATTAAGGAAATTGATGGAGGAAGCAAATCATGCGTAAGTTTTTAATCAACGTCAACGGAACCAAGTACGAAGTCGAGGTCGAGGAAATTGACCCGAAGGCCGTCAAGGAAGCGCCCAAGGCCGCTGCCGCTCCCGCCGCGCCTAAGGCTGCCGGCGCCGGTGAAAAGGTGACTTCTCCGATGCCGGGCAACATCCTGTCCGTCGCGGTCAAGGAGGGCGACACGGTCAAGGAGGGTCAGCAGCTCATGATCCTTGAAGCCATGAAGATGGAAAACGAAATTCTTGCGCCCTGCGCGGGCAAGGTGACCTCCGTTGCCGTTGCCAAGGGTTCCACGGTGGAAAGCGGTACCTTGCTCTGCACCATCGCATAAGCGAGGCCGCCTATGATCTGGAATACCATTCTTGATTTCTTACAATCAATGGGGTTCGCACAGCTCTTTGTCGGCGATAACTGGAAATGCATCATCATGATCGCCGTCGCGTGCGCGCTCCTGTATCTCGCGATTGTGAAAAAGTTCGAGCCGCTGCTGCTCGTTCCGATCGCGTTCGGTATGCTGCTCACCAACCTGCCCGGCGCAGGCCTGTTCCATGAGGAGCTGTTCTCCGGCGGGCATGTGCATTGGGAGGACTTGGCGGATTCGTCCAAGACGGGCTTACTTGACTATCTCTATCTCGGCGTCAAGCTCGGCATCTATCCGTGCCTGATCTTCATGGGCGTCGGCGCGATGACCGACTTCGGTCCCTTGATCGCAAACCCGAAATCCCTGCTCCTCGGCGCTGCGGCACAGCTTGGCATCTATGTCGCGTTCACGCTTGCCATTCTTGCCTTCCAGCTTCCGTTCATGAACC
>JAFUDD010000145.1 GCA_017459315.1 Clostridia bacterium
AGTTCTTCGGCTACATCACCACGCGCGGCCGCGGCAAGTGGTACGGCAATGCGGTCGAGCAGCTGATCTTCATTCCGTATCTGATGCCGGGCGTCGCCTTCTCTGCGATCTATCTTGCCATGTTCGGCAAGCCGCAGCTCGGCGGCCTGATCCCGTCGCTGTACGGCACGTTCCTGCTGATCCTGCTCGTCTCCATCGTCAAGCACTTCCCGTTCGCAAGCCGCTCCGGTTCTTCGAACATGATGCAGATTTCGGTCGAGCTGGAGGAAGCGGCGACGATCAACGGCGCAGGGTTCTGGCGGCGCATTTACAGCATCGTCATCCCGCTTGCCAAGAACGGCTTCCTTTCGGGCTTCCTGCTCTCCTTCATCAGTATTGCCAAAGAGCTCGACCTGATCGCCATTTTGATGACGCCGGATAACTACACGCTGTCCTTCCTCTCCTTTGACTATTCAAAGGAAGCGATGCCGCAGGTGGCCGACGCGATCTGTATCATCATCATCGCGTTCATCCTCGTCACCAACCGCATTGCGGATAAGCTCGGCGGCAACGTGAGCAAGAGCATGTAACCAACTTGGACCGAATATCAGAAAGGATTTCCGACTATGAGCAAAATCGTTTTAAGTCACATTGATAAATTCTACGGTGAAAACCATGTTCTGCGCGATATCAACCTCACGATCGAGGACGGCGATTTTATGACGCTGCTCGGCCCGTCCGGCTGCGGCAAAACCACCACCCTGCGCGTCGTCTCCGGCCTTGAAAAGCCGCAGCACGGCACCATGACCATCGACGGCCGTTCGATCATCGACGCCGACAAGGCCTTCTATGAGGAGCCGAAAAACCGCGGTCTGAACCTTGTGTTCCAAAGCTATGCGCTCTGGCCGCACATGACCGTGTTCCAGAACGTCGCGTTCGGTCTGAAGATCAAGAAGATGAGCAAGGCCGAGATTGAAGAAACCGTTATGCGCTCGCTCAGAACCATGCGGATCGAGGAATACCGCAACCGCTATCCGAACGAGCTGTCCGGCGGTCAGCAGCAGCGTGTCGCCATCGCCCGCGCGATTGCGTCGAACCCGAAGCTGCTCCTGCTTGACGAGCCGCTCAGCAACCTCGACGCCCGCCTTCGTATCGACATGCGCGCAGAGCTGAAGCGTCTGCACAAGGATACCGGCACGACGATCATCTACGTTACGCACGATCAGGTCGAGGCGCTGACGATGTCCACCAAGATCGCGCTGTTCAAGGAAGGCGAGATTTCCCAGATCGCAACGCCTTTGGAACTGTACACGAACCCCATCGACCTGCAGGCCGCCGACTTCATCGGCAACCCGCGCATCAACTTCATCGACGCAAAGGGCACCTATAACGGCGATACGCTCTCCGTCACAAGCGCGTTCGGCACTTACGTGTTCCCGCATAACACGCTGAAGCTCGACGAGGAGATCCCGGAAAACAAAGAGTTTGAGTGCGTGCTCGGTCTCCGTCCCGAGATGGTCGATATCTACACCGAGGACCCGCACCACAAGAACACGGTTCCGGCGCAGGTTTACGCCAACCAGCCCGCCGGCAGCGAAACGCTGATCACGCTGACCGTGGACGGCATAGACTTCCTGGCGATCCAGACCGGCTTGGTGGAATATGACATGAACCAAAATGTGTTTGTAGTCTTGCATCCGGGCCGCATGAACGTGTATAATAAAGCTACCGGCAGACTGATCAAGTTTGCCAAGACCAAGCATAAGGCCGGTACGGACGACTGATGCGTCCGTCGATCTTTGTGCAATCTACAGAAAGGATTTTTCTACCATGAAAAAAGCATTTGCCGTACTTCTTGCGGTGCTGATGCTCGGCACGATGTTCGCCTGCGCCGGCAGCGGCACAGCGCAGAACACACCCGCAGCCAATACCGAAACCACCGTTGTGACCGGCGCCGATGCGATCGACACCGTCGGCTCCGACGGCATCGACTGGAACCACATGACACAGCAGGAGCTGTATGAAATGGCCAAGGCCGAGGGCGGCGTGATCAAGATTTACTCGACCACCGCCGACGGCAATACCGCCAAGAAGAAGATCGCCAAGGATTTCCCGGATCTCGAGTTCGAGTACGTCTCCTGCGATACCGACACGATCAAGGGCAAGATCGAGTTTGAATGGGAAAGCGGCAACGAGGGCGCGGACCTGATGCTCGTGAAGGACTCCTCCGGCGAGATCTTCAACGACCTTGTACAGCCCGGCATCGTCAGCCTCTATTATCCCGCCGAGATCTGCTCGCACATCGACGACGAGCTGCTGAAGTACGGCATGCCGCTGTACTCCACGTTCAACCCGTGGTTCTACAACACCCGCCTCTATCCGGACGGCTGCCCGATCAAGAGCTGGTGGGACATCGTCGAGGGCTATAACGAGGACACGCAGTCCTTCATCAACGCCGCCGGCGAGAACACCCAGAAATGGGTCATCTTCACCAAGGACATCAAGGCTCCGTCGTATGCCGCGCTGTGGGCGCAGCTGATCATCGACGGCGACGCGCTTGCCGAGCAGTATAAGACCCAGTACGGCAAGGACCTTACCATCACCTACACCGATAAGCTGCTCAACAACGGCTATCGCTTTTTCCCGGAAAACAATGCGGGCGTCGAGCTGTTCTGGCGCTTCACGCAGATGAAGACGACCGAGCTGGACGGCGGCGACTCCGTTGTGGAAGCCGTCGATAAGTCCATCAACGGTCCGACGCTCGGCCTCTGCTCCGCCTCCAAGATCGACAACTCCAAGGTTGTTATGGGCGAAAACGGCATGGACATCGCGTGGGTCACGGGTCTTTCGCCCTACACCGCGCAGAACGCCGCCAGCTACGTCTACGTCACCTCGTATTCCGACAACCCCGCCGGCGCGCGCCTGTTCATCAACTACCTGCTCGGCGGCGAGGACGGCAATTCCGGCTGCTACACCGTGTTCGACAAGCGCGGCCACTGGTCCGTGCGCGACGATGTCGAGTATAAGGAGTCTGGCGTGGATATCTCCTCCGTCGGTCTCAAGGCCCCGGACTTTGCGGAGGTCTACGACTACTACATGAGTATCCAGAGCTACTGGGATACCTGGACGGACTGGAGAGGCAAATAAGACTTGACAAAAGCCTTCCCGCAGGGCTTCGGCTCTGCGGGAGGGCGAAAGGAAGCTCCATGGCAAAGAAACCGGATAAGCTCGACCGCAAATTCACCGAATTTTCACGCGTGACCTTTCTCGATGAGAACGGTCGTCCCAAGAGCGCCGCATGGCTGTATTCGTTTATGCTCGGCCTGCTGTACGCGATCCTTTACGCGGCTGTGTTTATCGGTGCGGGGCTGCTGCTCGGCAGACTCGAAAACCCCTCCGGTTTTGTGATCGTCCTTCAATATCTCATCACCGCCGTGATCGGCAGCGTTCCGTGCGTCGCGCTGATCTTTGCGTTCAGGGAGCATAAGGGCTATGTCGTCGGCGCGTATATCTGGCTTGCCGTGCTCGTCCTTCTGATGGTCCCGACCACGCTGCTCATGAGCGGCGGCAGCGAGGATTTCGGCTGGAGCATGTGGATGTTCTGCATCTACATCTTCTTCCCCGCGATCCTGTGCATCGGCGTCGGCGGCTCGGCCTCCTACCTGCTCTATCAGCGTTCCGTCCGCGCCGAGCAGGACGAGATCAAAAGCAAGAACCGTCCCTCCTACTACAACACCTGACCCGAAAGCAAAAAGCCATGCTCGAAATTTTCTTCTGCAACGTCGGCGACGGCGATGCCGCGCTGATCACCGAAACGCAGGACGGCAAGCCCGTCTATGCGATGCTTGTCGATGCCGGTCGGCCGTATCTTGAGCCGAAGCAGGGCTCGCTGCGGAAGGAAGCGATCTACTATCTCAAGGCGCGCGGGATCCAGCACCTCGACCGCATGGTTTTGACGCACCTGCACATCGACCATATCGGCGGTGCGCAGCGGATTCTCGAAGCGATCCAAACGGATCGCCTTTCGGTTCTCACCCTCCCGC
>JAFUDD010000146.1 GCA_017459315.1 Clostridia bacterium
GTAGGTGGGAGAAGCAAATACCACCATATCGCTTTCAAGATAGGCGGGCATGATCTTTTCGAGATCATCCTTCTGGATGCATTTTCCCTCGCCCTTCGTATGGCAGTATTCGCAGGCAAGGCAGCCGTTAATTTTCATTTTGCCGACGTGGAGCACCTCCACCTCGTGTCCCGCCTCCTCGGCACCCTCACGGAACGCCTCGATCATCGCGGCGGTGTTTTCCTTGCGGGGACTTCCGTTTAGAATTGCGATCTTCATACGTTGATCCTCCGATAATTACTCGCCGATCATTTCGATCATATAGTTCTCCATACCGATCTGCTCGATCAGGCAGAGATGACCTTTAACCCAGTTGAAATGCTCCTGCTCGTCGACGATGAATTTCTCGATCATGCTCTTCGTGACGTAGTCGTCATCGAACATCGCAAGAGATTTCGACATCATGGGAAGCGCTTCGGCGCTGTCCTTGCAGTCGTATTCGAGCATTTCCTTGATATCGGTGATGACGGGATATTCCTGGATCGCCACGACGGGTGTCTCGCCCAGCTCGATCAGACGGGCGTTGACCTTCTTCGCCTCTTCCCATTCCTCGTCTGATTCCGCCATGATCTTGTCGGCGAGTTTACCGAGGCCCCTTGCCTTGAGAAGCTGAGCGTGGATGGAGTGCTGCTGGGAGTTGCCGAACCAGCCCTTTGCAAATTCCTTCAACAGTTCGATTTTCGTCATAGTATTGTCCTCCGTAATCTTTTTTTGTTGTGCGCGGTATGATTGCGCGCAATCTTTAGTTAAATTATATCAATGACAAAACACGTTTTCAATTACTAAAACAGCCGCAGTCTCTCAAAATGAGAGACTGCGGCTGTTTTCTGTCGTTTTCTAAATCAAATACTGTTTTAACGACTCCGGCAGCGCGCTTTCATACAGCTCCGCGATTTCCTCCGGCGTCGCGGTGTGTTTTCCGAGGATCCATTCGCAGGTCAGGCAGACCGTGCCGAGGCAATAGGTGCGAACGAGCAATTCTTCTTTCGACGTCAGCGTTTCTTTGCCGCTTGCCGTGAGGATATGTTGTTTCAGCGCGTCGCAGTTGATCTCAGTCATATATTTTACAAACGAATCGTGCCCGGACGTGTGCTGCAGGAGATTTGTAAGATAGCTCTTTTCCGCGTCGAACCACTTTGCGCCGTCGGTCAGGGTCTGTATCCAGGGATACGCGCTTCCGATGCGCCCCATGATCTGCGCCACGCCGCGCGTGTGATCCCACGCGATCAGATCGTATTTGTCCTTGAAATTGCGGTAGAATGTCGCAGGAGAATACCCGCAGTTGTCCGTGATATCCTGTATCGTGATCTTATCTATGTTTTTGCTCTCCGCCACCTCGCGAAAAGCCTGTGCAAGTATCTCTTTTGCTGTTTTGCGTTTCACTCTGATTACCTCACAACTCCCGATTTGTCAGGATCATTTTACCATTTCATTATGAATATTTCAACCTTATTCCCGTTACAGCTTGACCTTCAGCCGACACAGCCCGCGGCGTTCTTTGCGGTCAAAGACGGACTGAGGGAGCTGCGGGAGCTTTTTCTTAGCCGTAGCAGGCGTTGAAGTTCGCCACCGGGAATAACACGTATTCGCAGTCGTCCTGCTTGTTTGCGTAGTAAAAGGATGCCATATCTTCGGCGTAACGTCTCAGCTTGTCCGGATTATCCAGCGCCGCGAGTTTTTGTTTTATCTCATCCGATAGGACGTATTCCCCCGTGCGAAGCGCTCCTTCCTCAAGCGCTGAGGAGAGGACGTCGTCGATGCGGATGGTCCACGCGCCTTTGGTGCTGCGGGCGAAGATCGGCACCTGAAGCTGCCCGACCTTCTTCCACTCCTTTGCAAATCCCGCGTCAAGCCCGGGCAGTCTGTTTTGAAGCGATTTGTTCAGCTGATCGAAGGTTTCCCACCCAAACTTTACGATCGCTTTGATGTGCCGCTAATACCAGCCCTTGCCTTGTTCGTCCACAAGCTCGGGATAATCGGTGGAAAGCTCCCTGTAATCCACCTTGTTTTTCGGATTTTGGCTTCTGTCCGGCATACTGCACCAGGCGAGTACGGCGTTCATTGCCCGGCCTATGCGGTCATACGGGTCGCCTTTGAGAAGGTTTCCGTCTCTGTCGTGGAAGAGATACCCTCGTGCGAGGATGTTGAAGATACGGGAAAAGCCGTAGAAATCGAGGATCATTTCAAGTGTGAAACGCCCTATATAGGTCTTGTCGCTTTTGCGGGTGGAAACGTACTTCACCGGGGTGGTATACGGTTTGAATTCTTCCCATTCGTTCGTCATAAGCCTAACCGCCTCCGTTTCTTTTTCTCCTCAGTGCCGACCGCCGCTTCGTCCATATTGACGCGCTTCTCCCGTCTGTCGGGCGGCGTGAGCAGAAAGATACAGTTTTTCACGATCGCCTCTTTGTAATCGCTTGCGTACAGAGCGCCGTTCAGAAGCTTTTTCAGCTCCGGCGTGTCGCTCTTCTTTATCGCGTTCTTTTTGAACGCGCGCCGATATTTGTCTGATAACGTACTTCTGTTTTGCCATACCGCGCCTCCCGATACTCTGTGTTAGAACGAGGGCAAAAAGCCCTCTTTTTTTGTTGCTTGGAATATGCATCGTGTTCTGCATAAAAGTCCGATTTTTGCATGTTCATGCACATCACCTTTTATCTTTAACAGAGACAAAATTAAAGCCCCGCAAGGCTTTGAACTACTTTTGAAGTTTTCAAACCGTCAAACTCCCGAGTTGACAAAGCCGAAATGCCGTGCTATAATTTAGCGATAAGTTAGATTAGACTAACTAAAAACGAATTGTTTTAACGGAGAAATGGATGAAATACGGGATAATCGGAGCCTTTATCAAACTCGCGTTTGCAAAAACGGCATTCGGGTATATCGAAAAAGAGATTCCCGGAATCGATCTGCCGTCGTATAAAAAGAGAGTGCTTTCGGAATACAAGGCGATCGTCGCGCGCACGCCGGGCGTCGGCAGTATGAAAGACAACATGTTCGTTATGACGATGTACTGCGGCGCGTTCGCTATCGCGCTCTACAAGTCGGCGGAAGGAAAGCTGGATGAGGAAAAGCTGAAAGGGCTCATCCGTGCGTTATCCTATTGCCCGCTTATGCGCAAGGCGAAGGAGGGAAAGAGCGCCTTTACCGAGAAGGAGATCGCAAACCGCGCGAAGCAAGCAAAGTGGTCGCGCGATCACATCGAAGAATACCCGATGAGCTGGTATTACTTTTTTGAGACCGTCCCGGGCAAGGACGAATACTACATCACCCACAAACAGTGCGGCATCTGCAAGCTGACGAAGCAGGAGCATTGTGAACAGATCACAAAACACCTTTGCATGATGGATTACTACACCTTCGAGATGCAGGGCGCGGTGCTGGACAGAACGAAAACGCTCGGTAACGGCGACGACGAATGCAATTTCCACCTGATGAGCAA
>JAFUDD010000147.1 GCA_017459315.1 Clostridia bacterium
TGCCCGTCGCTCCGGCAAACGGTTTATTCCTTTTCAAAGCCGGGACGCCATGCCGCAAACTGAGTAAGCTGCTCGTCCGTGCGGTGATAGTAACGCTTGTTTTGATCGAGCTTTGCAATCTCGGCCATTTCATCGGCGGTCAGTGTAAAATCGAGGATATCGAGGTTGTCACGGATATGATCCACGTTCTTGCTGCCGGGAATGACCGCAAAGCCCATCTGCGTGTGCCAGCGAAGGATGACCTGAGCGGGGCTTTTGCCGTGCTTTTTCCCGATCGCCGCAAAGACCGGCTCTTGGATCAGGGACTTATCGCCGTGTCCCAGCGGATACCAGCTCATGAGCCGAATACCGTACTTGTCAAGGGTTTGCCGCAGCTCGGTCTGCGGGAAATACGGATGCGCTTCCGCCTGCATAAACTGCGGCGCGATCTCCCACATTGTCTCGAGCTTGGCAAGGTACTTTCCCTCAAAGTTGGAAATACCGATGGTCTTCGCCTTGCCCTCTCGATACGCCTTCTCCAGCTGCCGATACCCGGCCAGCCAGTTTCCGGCGGGCTGATGGATGTACAAAAGATCGACGTAGTCCACGCCGAGCCGATTCAGCGTTTCCTCCACGGCATTCGGATTCTCGTATTCGCTCGGCCAGAGCTTGGTGGAAAGGAAGATGTCTTCCCGGGCAGCACCGCTGCTTTGCATGCCGCGGCCGACCGCGCGCTCGTTGACATACGCATTCGCCGTGTCGATCATGCGATAACCCATCTTCAAGGCTTCCCGCACGCTGTTTTCCGCATCTTTGGGCGAAAGCATAAAGGTACCGATGCCGATCACGGGGCATTGCAGTCCGTTGTTCAAAGTCATGTATTCCATCGTAAAGCCTCCTTTTATTCTTTTTGCTCGTTCGGGTCTAAGTACTTGATCACCTTTGCAGGCACGCCGCCGACCACCGCGTATGGCGGCACGTCCTTCGTCACCACCGCGCCTGCCGCGACGACCGCGTATTCCCCAATCGTGACGCCCGGGCAGATCGTCACGTTCATGCCGAGCCACGCATTCTTTTTGACGAGCACCTTGCCGTAAGTGTACATCCGATGCCGGTCGTTGAAGTCGTGATTGATCGTTGCGATCCGAAGCCCCGGCGCGCTCATCACGCCGTCCTCAAATTCGATCCCGCCGGACGCGGACAAAATCGCGGAATGGTTGATGAATACGCCCTTGCCGAAGGTGACCCGGTTGCCGAAGTCGCAGATGAACGGCGTCAGGATCCGCACGTCGTCCAACTTCCGCCCGAACAGCTCCTCGAGGTATCCGACATACGCCGGATCATCCGGCATGGCGGCGTTTGCCTTGGCGCAGAGCGTCCGCGCCCGCATCATTTCCTCGACCGCCTCTTTGAAATACGGTTCCCGATTGTCGGTCGGACCGCCCTGATCCATCAGCTTGTAAACATATCCCGCTTCGTATTCCATATACTTTCCTCACAGCAAGCCGTTTGTTTTCAGCCAGCGCTGTACGCTGCCCTTGGCACTTACCGCCGCGCTTCCGGTGATCGGCAGGCCGCTCTTTACGACCGCGCCCGGGCAGGTGCGCTTGATGTCGCGCTCGCTGCCGCCCATGCCGCTGCCCTCGTTCGTGCAAAGCGGCAGGATCGTCTTGCCGGAGAAATCGAACGCTTCGAGGAACGTGAACACCGCCATCGGCATCGTGCCCCAGTAGTTCGGGTAGGCAAGAATGATCGTGTCGTATTCGTCGATGGACGTCGGCAGGGAAACGAGCGCGGGCCGCGCCTTGGCTCTAAGATCTGCTTTCGCCTCGTCGATGCAGGTCATGTAGACCGGCGAATAGGGCGTTTCCATCTCGATCTTGAACGTGTCCGCTTCGATCAGTTCTTTTATCGTGTTGCACACAATTTCGGTATTGCCGACTTTTACATAACGCATCGCGCCGCCGAAGTAGTTTTCATCCGCTCTGGAAAAAAAGGCGATCAGTGTTTTAGCCATGGTTTGCTCCTCCTGTTTTGCTTTGTTTGCGTGATTGTTCCTTTTTCTGTCTTTATTGTAGCAAGGATATATTGCAAAGTCCAATCGAATCATGCCATACTTGATTTAAATTTTAAATAGTAGGAGTCGAACATGACCACCAAGCAAATTGATTATTGCATCGAGCTTGCCCGGACGCTGAATTTCAGCCGGGCAGCAGACAACCTATTTATCAGCCAGCCGACGTTTTCCTATCAGATCAGGCTGCTGGAGGAGGAGATCGGCTTTGCGGTCTTTGCGCGCAGCGGCAAAGGGGCGGCGCTGACGCCGGCCGGAGCGCAGTTTGTTGCCTTCCTGACCGGTATGCGGGAGGACCTGAAGCGCGCCATCGAGCAGGGGCAGAATTTCAGCGCCAAATATCAGGACAGCATTTCGATCTGTATGATGGTGCGTCAGGCCGTGTATTTTCTGCCGGAGGCCATACGGCTCTTTTCCGAAAGCCATCCAAATGTGCAGATTACGCCCATCTTTCGGTATGAAAACAGCATGGAGCTGTTTTTGCGGGGCGAGGTGGACATCGTTTTTGCGCTGCGGGAACAGACGAAACAGGTCGCGGACGTGCAAGCTCACGATTTGTTTGAAAGCCGGGTCTATCTGATCACGGACAGAAAGGATCCCTTGGCGGAAAAGAACCTGATCCGCGATGAGGATCTGTATGGGCGGACGCTGATGGTCGGCGGCGGCTCTCCCCCGGCGCTGAAAGCCGTGCAGCACCGGCTGATCGGCTCGGGAAAAATCGACTATTTCAACAGTGCCGACCACGACACCACGCTGACGAACGTTGCTGCCGGACGGGGCGTATGCCTTGCGCCCGGTTTTCTGAACGACCACAGCGGTCAGTTCGCGTGGATCCCGTTCGACTGCAAAGAGAGCTTCTCCTGTGTCCTCTGCACGCATAAGGAGGACAAGCGGCCGTCGCTCTCTGCGTTTCTCGCCGTGCTGAAAGGTCTGTATGATTCCGCAATTGCATTCCCGATGTGATGGATCATGCCGATCTGCCTATCTGCATCATTCGGGCTGCCCCGCATATCCCGGCCGGCGCGAAGGGGTACGAACGAATGATGCCCCAATCCGGGCTTTCATACTGCATATAGCCGCAAAGACTGTTCAGCTCCGCCGTCAACGCTTCGTTGCAGTAGAGCAGCGCAAACGGCATGGCCTCCGGCGTCGGCAGATACCAGCTCATCGTGCCGGACAGCAGATGCGCCTCCAGCAATTCACCGTAGCGGAACAGCTGTACGCTCGTGTTTTCCGACAGCACAAGGCAGTTGTCGCCGCCGATTGCCAGCAGCGCATCGCCCCGTTCTTTCAGCAATCAAACGCATTCCGTGCCGCGAAAAAACTTCCCTCTCGGTTTTCCCTGTGGTATACTGTGTGTGGAACGGAATTCCCATAGGGAACGTTTCAAGAATGATTTCTTCCCCTGAAGTGAATACGGGAGCAAGCCGATATGCCTTATCAAATTGTACGAAACGATATAACGCAAATGCACGTGGACGCCATCGTGAACCCGACCGATCCGGTTTATTCCGGCTTGGGCGGAACCGATGCGCAGATTCATCGGATCGCCGGCAGCAAGCTGCGCCGGGCGTGTGATCGCTTGCCGCGTCTGGAGCAGGGACAAACAGCAGTCACCAAGGGCTATCAGCTCCCCTGTCGGTATGTGATCCATACCGTCGGCCCCGTTTGGCACGACGGGACGCAGGGGGAGAAAGAAAAACTGTACACCTGCTATCAAAACGCACTTGCGGCGGCAGCGCAGCATAGATGCAAAACGGCTGCGTTCCCGCTGATTGCATCCGGCACCTTTGGATATCCCAAGGATCAAGTCCTTCGGATCGCGCTGGAAGCCATCGGCGATTTTCTCATGACGCACGATATGACCGTTTACATCGTGGTCTATGATAAGGAATCCTATGCCGTCAGTAAAAAGCTGCAGGCCGATGTGCAGAGCTATATCGACGAGCATTATTTTGACCTTTCACATACCCTTGCCAATCATATTGCCCCGGCTCGCTCGGAAACGCTGTCCTCAGACGCACTTCCCATGTGGAATCGGGAGGATTACGAAACAACGACGCTTCTTTGGGCGGAGCAGGATAAAAAGGAAGAACCAATTGCGCCGCCGCCTTTTCCCGAACCGTCCTCGCCGCTCGCCGCGGAAAAAGCGCCTGCTCCGAAGGCTGCCAAGAAGCAAAGCCTTGACCAACTGCTGTCCGAGCTTGACGAAGGCTTTTCCCAAACGCTCTTGAAATTGATCGACGAGCGCGGCATGACGGATGTGCAATGCTATAAGCGGGCGAATATTGATAAAAAGCTGTTCTCTAAGATCCGCTCCAATCCGCACTATCAGCCGAGCAAGCCGACAGTCATTGCATTTGCCGTTGCGCTGAAGCTGTCCCTTGCGGACACTAAAATGCTTTTGGAGCGCGCGGGGCTTGCGCTCTCTCACAGCAGCCGGTTCGATGTGATTGTGGAATACTTTCTGGATACACAGCAGTATGATCTTATGGAGATCAACGAAGTGCTTTATCAGTATGATCTGCCTTGCCTGGGCAATGTAACGGCATAAATCCTCCCCATCGTCATAAAAGGTCGCACGGCAAGCGACCTTTTTTCGTTTGTCTTGTTCTATACTGAGTCCATCAAAAGCAAGGAGGACA
>JAFUDD010000148.1 GCA_017459315.1 Clostridia bacterium
ATGCGACGCAGGCACATTGGAACAGCGAGACGGAGGGCTTCGGCCGCGTCGTGCGCGAGCAGAAGCATTACCACATCGCAAAGCCGCTCGACCGCACCTACGAATGCCGCAGCGAAATGTGCGTGGAGATCGAAAAGGCCGGTATTCCGGTGAAGTATCATCACCCGGAGGTCGGTGGGGCAGGCCAGTTCGAGATCGAGCCGCTGCTCGGCGAGGTCGAAAAGATGGCCGACGGCTCCATGATGATCAAGTACATTATTCGTAACGTGGCCGAAAAATACGGCTTGACCGCTACGCTGATGCCAAAGCCCGTTTACGGCGAGGCCGGCAGCGGCATGCACGTCCACATGCTGCTCCTTAAGGACGGCGAGCCCGTATTCTCGGACGATAACGGCTACGCGCATTTAAGCCAGGAGGCGCACTGGTTCATGGGCGGCCTCCTAAAGCATATCGGTTCGCTCTGCGCGATCACAAATCCCTCCACCAACTCGTTCAAGCGCCTTGTGCCGGGCTTTGAAGCGCCGGTCACGGTCGGTTACGCCACGTCGAACCGCAGTGCCGTCATCCGTATTCCGGCGTATGCCAAGTCGCCAAAGCTGCGCCGCTTCGAGCTGCGCAACCCGGACGCGACCTGCAACCCGTATTTCTGTTACGCGGCGATTCTGATGGCTGGCATCGACGGCATTCAAAACAAGATCGACCCGCACGAAAACGGATGGGGCCCGTATGACGTGAACCTGTTCGACCTCTCGCCGGAGGAGAAGGCAAAGCTCAAGCATCTGCCGACTACGCTTGAACAGGCGCTGTCCGCGCTTGAAGCCGATCATGCATACCTGACCAAGGGCGGTGTGTTCCCGGAGCAGCTGATCAAAACCTTCATCGCCCGTAAGCGCGCGGAGTGCTTCGAGCTGTCCAAGATCCCGACGCCGGCGGAGTTCGACCGGTATTATAACGTATAATCAGCCATGCCGGAGAGGAAGCACATCATGCCGGAAAAGCAAACCGAAACGGGCAAGGGAGAGGGAGCGCGCCGTCCCCGTCTTGCATTGCCGTGGTACGGGAAAACGCTGCTCTTTTTAGCCGCCTTTATCCTGTTTTTCAGCCTGTTCGTCGTGCCGATGGGGATCGGCAACGCGATCAATACGCTGATGAACACCGCATACTATATCCTGATGAATACGGTGTTCTATATCATGGCGATCGCCGTGATCGCGGGCGCGATCTCCGAACTGTTTTCGGAATACGGCGTCGTCGAGCTGATGAACCGGCTGCTGTCGCCACTGATGAAGCCGCTGTTCGGCATGCCCGGCGCATCGGCGCTCGGCATCATCACCACGTACCTTTCGGATAATCCGGCGATTCTGACGCTCGCCGGGGATCGAAAATTCCGCCGCTATTTCAGACGCTATCAGGTCCCGGCGCTTACAAACCTCGGCACCGCGTTCGGCATGGGACTGATCGTGACAAGCTCGATGCTCGCGCTGTCCAACCGGCTCGGCGGAGGCGTCGCATGGGCGACGCTGTGCGGCAATATCGGCACGGTCGTCGGCGCGATTGTCAGCACCCGGCTGATGCTGCATTTCACCAAGAAAGCGTTCGGCCCCGATGCGCCGGACAGCACGGAGGATATTCCGGAGGAAGCCGCGCCGGAGGAGAAGCCGCACGGCTTTCTGCGGATGCTCAGCGCCCTGATGGAGGGCGGCAAAAAAGGCGTCGATCTCGGCCTTGCGATCATTCCGGGCGTGCTTGTGATCTGCTCCGTTGTGATGATGCTGACCTACGGCGCGCCGGAGGGCGGCGTCTATACCGGCGCTGCCAAGGAGGGCATTGCGCTGCTTCCGAAGATCGCGGATTGGACAGGGTTCCTCTTAAAGCCGCTGTTCGGGTTCTCGTCCGGCGAGGCGCTGGCGATTCCGGTCACGGCGCTCGGCTCGGCGGGCGCGGCGCTGTCCATGGTGACGCAGCTTGTCGCGGATGGGCAGGTCAGTCTCAACGATATCGCGGTGTTCACGGCGATCTGCATGTGCTGGAGTGGCTATCTGTCCACACATGTTTCGATGATGGATGCCTTAAAGTGCAACCGCTTCACCGGCAAGGCGATCCTGTGCCACACCATCGGCGGCGTCGCCGCAGGCGTGACCGCGCATTGG
>JAFUDD010000149.1 GCA_017459315.1 Clostridia bacterium
CTCGATCACCTTGCCGTTCCCGATGTACGCGCCGACATGCACGATCCGTTCGCCGTTATGCCGAAACACCATGTCCCCCGGCTGCAGCTCGTCCGCGCCCGCAAGCGGCTTGCAGCGATCATACAGCCCCTGTGCGGAAAGGTCCCTGTCCAGAATCCGCAGTCCTTTCAGCGTCCAATACAGCAGGCCCGAGCAGTCGAACGCCCGAATTTCCGCAATGCCCGCGTCCCGCCGGAGCCGGTACAGCCGCTTCGCCCGTGCCGCGTTTTCGGCGCTCGTCTCCCGCTTTTCGATCCACGCTTCGGGGTTTGTCATCGTGTCAAGCCGCTGCCCGTTGCCGCCCCACACATACATGCCGCGCCCTACCTGCGCCCTAAGACGCGCGATCCATTCGCCTGCCCGCACGCCCTTCGTTGTTTTCGATGCCATGCATCCCTCCTTTCTCTCCCGACAGGGACAGCATAGCATACTTCCGCCCGCCGTGCCTCCGAAAGCGAGTTCACAATGTTCACAATTCAAATGCGCGGTAAGCAAAATGTCGTGCAAAAATTATATACAATCTATTGACAATGCCCGGCTTTTAGGGTATAAAGGTACTACTACACGGCGTTTGCCAAAAAGGATGCTTATGGAACGGATGATTTGCGACAATCTCAATGCGCAGGGCGCGACCCTGTTTTTTGCGGGGCAAAGCTGCCCGGCGCTTGCCGCGCGGTACGGCACGCCGCTGTACCTGATGGACGAGGACCGTATCCGGCAGAACTGCCGCGCATACACCGGCGCAGCGCGGGCGGCCTTCGGAGACGGGTTCCGGATCCTCTACGCGTCCAAGGCGGCGGCATTTTTGCGTATGGCAGAGATTATCCGCGAAGAGGGCTTGTATCTCGACGTCGTTTCGGCGGGCGAGATCGCAACTGCGGTCAAGGCGGGCTTTCCGATGGCGAACGTCTACTTTCACGGCAGCGTCAAGACCGACGCGGATATTGCGTTTGCGATGGACTGCGGCGTCGGGTATTTTGTGATCGACAGCGTGGAGGAGCTGTATGCCGTCGAAGCTGAGGCCGCGCGAAGGGGCGCGGTGCAGCCGATTCTTTTGCGGCTGACGCCGGGCATCGACCCGCACACCTACGCGGCGGTGGCGACCGGGCTTGTCGATTCCAAGTTCGGCGTCGCTATCGAAACCGGGCAGGCCGAAGCCTTCTTGGAGACAGCGCTCTCCCTGCCGCACCTCGACGTGGCGGGGCTGCATTGTCATGTCGGTTCGCAGGTGTTCGACGCGGACGTGTTCGTGCGCTCGGCGGCGATCATGCTCGATTTTATGGCAAAGGCCAAGGCGCAGTTTGGTTTTGCGGCACGGCAGCTCGACCTCGGCGGCGGGTACGGCGTGCGCTATACGGCGGACGATCCCGCGCTCGACCTTGCGAAAAACCTCCGCGAGATTGCGGCGTTTGTCCGAAGGGGCTGCGAAGCGCGCGGTCTTTCGATGCCGGTGGTCCTGTTCGAGCCGGGGCGCAGCATCGTCGCGGACGCGGGCCTGACGCTGTACACGGTCGGCCCGGTCAAGAAGATTCCCGGCGTGCGGAACTACGTTTCGGTAGACGGCGGCATGACCGACAACCCGCGCTATGCGCTCTACGGTGCGCCGTATACCGTCCTGCCCGCCACGCGCATGGATGAGCCGCGCGATATGACCGCGACCGTCGCGGGGCGCTGCTGTGAAAGCGGCGACGTGATCCAGCCCGACGTGCCCCTGCCCGCCTCGCTCCAATCCGGCGACCTTTTGGCCGTCTGCACGACCGGCGCGTACCACTACTCGATGGCGTCAAACTACAACCGCCTCCCCCGCCCGCCGATCGTGATGCTGTCAAACGGCACGTCCTATGTCGCAGTGCGGCGCGAAACGCTCGACGATCTGCTGCGGCTGGATATATAAACCCATACAAAAACGACCCGCTCGGGGTCGTTTTTCATTGTTCTTTGCTTTTTTATCGTTTGCCCGTTTTCCGCACCATGCGGATGCCCATGGCCTTGACCGCCTCGCTGTAATGCTCCTGTCCGTCGGGCGCAAAGCCGCACTTCTCATAAAAGCGGATCGCGCGGCGGTTCTCCTTAAACACCCACAGGCATACCGTGGGAAATGCAGACAACTTTTCGAGTGCGGCGTCCATCAGCGCCCTGCCGACGCCCTTTCCGTGCCAGTCCGATAAAACGTACAGCGCAAAAACTTCCCCGACGTTCGGCGCTTCCCCGCCGCGGTCGCCATAGCCGACAAACCCGATCACGCGGCCGTTTTCCACTGCGATCAAAAGCCCGTCCCCGCCCCATTTTGCGGCCTTCTGCTCGCACACTTCGAGCGTCATGCGGTCGAGATAGTCCGCGTCCGCCATGCCGGGGTACGTTTCGTGCCACGCTTTCCAATGCACATACGCCTTGCCCATCAGCTCGTCGTACGTCTCAATCGGCTTGATCACTACCGTCACAGCCATCCCTCCCGTCTGTATTCCGCCGCCTCCGCAAAGGAGAGCGTGCGCATATCGCGCAGGTCATACCACCGCAAAA
>JAFUDD010000150.1 GCA_017459315.1 Clostridia bacterium
ATGGTGCAGGGCGCGCCGACCACGCGCATCGTATTGGAGCAATTTCGCGAATTTGCGGAGGGCACTACGCTTGTCGCACACAATGCCAACTTCGATGTAGGCTTCATTACCCATCACGGCTCCCGCTTTGGTATTACGTTTCCGATGCCTTATGCGGATACGCTGATGCTTTCACGCTATCTGCTGCATGATGAATTGCCGAACCACAAGCTCGACACGATCTGTGATTATTTGCAGATCGACATGGGAAGCCATCACCGTGCCGACGATGATGCGAACAGCTGCGCCATGATCCTGCTGCACTTCATCGAAATGCTGCGTTCCCGTGATGTGCATACGATCCCTGTCATTCCCGATGCGGACGAGCATTACCGCCATCAGCTGACGACGAAGGAGCGCCATCGCACGAACCATATCATCATCCTTGCGAAGACGCAGAAGGGCATGAAAAACCTCTACCGGATTATCAGCTATTCGCATCTGGATCATCTGCACGGCAAGCCGGAAATCCCGCGCAGCATGCTTTCCGTATTTCGAAGCGACCTGATCCTTGGTTCTGCATGCGAAGCGGGCGAGCTGTTCCGGGCGATCCTAAACGGAGAGCCGGAGGAGAAGATCGAAAAGATCGCCAAGTTCTACGACTACCTCGAAATTCAGCCCATTGGCAACAATGAATTTCTTGTACGCGAAGGCAAGGTGCCCGACGATGAAGGTCTACGCGATCTGAACCGCAGGATCGTCGCACTCGGCGAAAAGCTCAATATGCCGGTGGCGGCGACCGGCGACGTGCATTTTCTCGAGCCGCAGGATTCCATCTACCGGGCGATCCTGATGAGCAAGCTCGGCTTTGAGGATGCGGAGCAGCAGGCGCCGCTGTATTTCAAAACGACAACCGACATGCTGGAGGAGTTTTCCTATCTCGGACCGGAGAAATGCCATGAGGTCGTGATCGACGTTCCGAATCGTATTGCGGATCTGTGCGACACGCTAAAGCCTTTCCCGGACGGAACACACGCGCCGAAGATCCCGAACGCGGCGGAGGAGCTTCGTTCAATGGCGGTCAATAAAGCGCATGAAATATACGGCGATCCGCTGCCTGAGATCGTGCAGGCTCGATTGGATAAGGAATTGAAATCCATCATCGGCAACGACTTCTCCAGTCTGTACCTGATGGCGCAGCGGCTTGTGCATAAGTCCCTGTCCGACGGCTACCTTGTCGGCTCGCGTGGATCGGTCGGCTCGTCGTTTGTGGCGACAATGGCCGGTATCACCGAGGTCAATGCGTTGCCGGCACATTACGTTTGCCCGAAATGCAAGTTCTCTGACTTCAATGTGGATCACACGGTCTATACGATCGGCGCCGATCTGCCAAACCGGAATTGTCCCGTCTGCGGCACGAACCTCAAAAAGGACGGCTTTGAAATTCCGTTCGAAGTATTCTTGGGCTTTCACGGCGATAAGACACCCGATATCGACTTGAACTTTTCCGGCGAATATCAGCCTGTCGCACATAAATACGTGGAAGAAATGTTCGGCAAAGGCCATGCTTTCCGCGCCGGCACGATCTCCGGCATTGCGGAGAAGAAAGGGTATGAGTGCGTATACTCATTTCAGGAAAAGACAGGCAAGACCTACAATAACGCGGAAATCGAACGCCTTTGCAAGGGCTGCCTGAACGTCAAGGTCACCACCGGTCAGCATCCGGGCGGTATCGTTATCGTGCCGAAGGACAATGACGAGTTTACCGAAATTTATGATTATACGCCGGTGCAGTACCCGGCGGACAAGGTCGACAAGAACACGATCACCACACATTTCGACTTCCACGCAATGGACGACCGTCTTGTTAAGCTCGACATTCTCGGCCACGACGATCCGACCGCGCTGCGCATGCTGGAGGATATCACGGGCCTGAATCCGCGTTCGATCCCGCTTGACGATCCGGACACACGCGAGCTGTTCTGGTCCACGCAATCGCTGCATATTGATCTGAAGGAAATCGACTGCTCGCTCGGCACGCTTGGCGTTCCGGAGTTCGGTACCGGTTTTGTGCGGCAGGTGCTCGAAAACACGCGCCCGAATACGATTGAGGAGCTTGTCCGTATTGCGGGCCTGACGCACGGCACGGACGTTTGGATGAACAATGCGGAACGGCTGGTCATGGGCGGCATTGCCAAGCTGAACGAGGTGCTTTGCACGCGTGACGATATCATGAACTATCTGATCGCACATGATATGGAACCGTCGCTGTCATTCAAGATCATGGAGCGTGTCCGCAAGGGCAAGGGCCTGACCGACGAAATGGAGCAAGCCATGAAAGACGGCAACATTCCGGAATGGTTTATCGGCTCCTGCAAAAAAATCAAGTATATGTTCCCGCGCGGCCATGCGGCGGCGTATACGATGATGTCGTTCCGCTTCGCCTACTATAAGGTGCATTATCCGAAGGAGTTCTACGCTGTCTACTACAC
>JAFUDD010000151.1 GCA_017459315.1 Clostridia bacterium
ATTTCAGAGTCGGTCGAGATGGGTGTTTTGCTGTAAGTGGTCGAAAATCGACTGGATGAGCATGAATGAAGAGACGGCTCGAGCAGGTATTCGTGTGCGAGAAGCCGAAAAAGCCTATAGTATAAGGACTTTTTCGAAGGGGAGGGGTGCAAAAAAGAAGGACCCTAATTGTATCCAAATTAGAGTCCTTCTATGGTGCCGGTGGTGGGACTCGAACCCACACGGATGATAAGTCCAACGGATTTTGAGTCCGTCACGTCTGCCAATTCCATCACACCGGCATGAGAGTTGGGAATCTGTCCAATAAATGGGTCTACGTGGAAATCGGAGGCCAAAGTGGAGGCCAAATGCCCAAATTCGCGATTTTTCAATTTTCAAAATGCCCTATTTTAGGGCGTTTCCGGGCTTTTGGACAGCAGCGCGCGAAGGTTATTTTGAGTCCGTCACGTCTGCCAATTCCATCACACCGGCATGCGGCCTGCCAAGGCAAACCGTACCCTATATTTATAGCATACCCGCAACAAAATTGCAAGGATTTTCTGTTTGGGATTTGCAAATTGAACGTTGGAGAATTGCAAAGGGAGCAGGCCGAGCTTTAACCGGGACGATGCGATGCGCTGACGCGGAACCCTGCGAGGCGGCAAGAACAGCGATCGGTTTTTTATAGGACGACACGCAGGCGGGCGTCTTTTTGCGGGCTTTTAGCATACTATTCGCGCGGGACGGTTTCAGCAGCGGGCGTCCTTTTCAAGCGCGCTCGGCAGATCTTTCATGCACGGGGTGATTTTCGTCAGCGGGCGGCGCTTTGCCTTGCATTTTGCCGACGGATGGGGTACACTGTCTTTAGGAAAAGCTATGCCGTTTCGGCTTGCGAAACAGAACCGCTGCGGCGGGCTGAAAGCAATTTGAGGTGATGCTATGCGAACGCAATATGTTTGTCCGACCTGTTTGGTCACGCTCAGCGAGAGGCAGAAGGAATGTCCGAACTGTCACACGCCGAACCCGTGCTACGACCCTGCGGCCAAGCGCGAGCCGCCGCGGTGCGCGGGGTGCGGGGCGGTTTTGCGCGCCGATCAGCAGTATTGTACGCGATGCGGTTTGAAAAACCCGCGCTATTCGGAAAAGACTGCGGCGAAGGCAGTCGGGGCGACGGTCGGCAAATGCGCCTTCTGTGACAGCGATGTGCGCTCGGACGAGGCCGTTTGCCCGCATTGCGGCGCGCCGAATCCGAACTACGTGGTGCATCCGGAGGTCACGCGCGAGGGCAACGCTTCCACCGGCAAATGCCCTTACTGCGGCGGCACGCTGCGTTCCAATCAGCATTTCTGCCCGAGCTGCGGCTCCGAAAACCCGCATTACACCGAGGACACCGCCAACGTCATTGTGCATCCGCGTACCATCGACGAGCTGAAGGAATATTGCGCCGAGCGCGATATGCCGCTGCTGCGGATGCGCTTCTTCATCGGCGAGGACTATCACGGCCCGCGGGCGTTCGGCGTTTATAAGGACGGCAACGGCAAGTGCATCGTCTATAAAAACAAAGCCGACGGCTCCCGCACCGTGCGCTATGCCGGCCCGGACGAGGCGCACGCGGTGGACGAGATCTGGAAAAAACTGCTGGACGAATGCCGCAGCCGCGGCATCAACCCGGATCGCAGCCTGAACGGAGTCCCGACGGGGAACACATACGGCGCCGCGTCGCAGCCGTATCGCAGCACGCGCACCACAACGAGCCGCCGGACAAAGTCGAGCCGCTTCGGCAACACCGTGCGGATGATTCTGTTCATTCTTGCGATGCTGTTTGTGCTGCAGCTTATCATGGCCTCGATCTTTCGCCGCACGGGCAGTTCGTCCACGCTGCCGAACTCCGGCTCCGGCAGCGGCTATTCCTATGATTACGATTCCGGCAGCAGCTCCGGTTGGGATTGGGACGACTGGGATTCCGGGTCGAGCTGGGATTCGGACGACGACTGGGACTCCGGTTCAAGCTGGGACGATTGGGATTCCGGCGGGTCGGACTGGGATTCGGACTGGTAAGGAGAAACGATGGAACGATTGGATATTCTGGCGGTCGGAACGGCGCTCGTCGATTCGATCATTAAGGGCTTCGATCCGAAACCGGTGTCGGCGTCCGGATATCGCGCGGCCTCCGGCTCGCTCAACGCGGGCGGCGAAGCCGTGAACGAGGCGATTGCGGCGGCAAAGCTCGGTATGCAAACCGGGATTCTGTGCTCGCTCGGCGTCGATGCGGCAGGGGATATGCTGATGGATGTGCTGCACCGCGGCGGCGTGGATACGTCGCGCGTGCTCCGGGATGAGGCACACCCGACGCCTGTGACGACGATGTTCGTACACGACGACGGCACACGAAAGTCGATCACCAACGGCGCGCATCGGTACAATTTCCGGCCGGATCACCATTTGGATCGGCTGACGGGCGCGCGGGCGGTGATTTTAGGCTCGCTGTTTCGGGCGCCGTTCGACGATCCCGATGTGGTGCTGACCGTGGCAAAGACCGTAAAGGCCGAGGGTGCTCTGCTTGTGGCCGATACAAAGCTGCCGAACTTCACGCCGCTGACGCTCGACGATCTGCGGGATATGCTGCCGCTGATCGACTATATTACGCCGAACGAGGACGAGGCGAAGTTCTATACCGGTCAGACTGAACCGGAGGCGATGGCCGAGGTGTTCTTGGAGGCGGGCGTGAAAAATGTGATTCTCAAGCTCGGCGCCAAGGGCTGTTATTTTCGGAATAAAACCGAAAAATTCGCATTGCCTGCGCTGCCGATCCGCGCCGTGGACGCGACCGGGGCAGGGGACAACTTCGTGGCGGGCTTCACGGCGGCGCTGCTTTGGGGCAGCGATCACGAGACCGCACTGCGCTTTGCGAATGCCTGCGGCGCGATCTGCACGACAGCAGTCGGCGCAGGTACGGCGCTGCAAAACCGCGAGCAGGTATCGGCGCTGTTGGCAAAGATGGGGTAGGCCATGGAGCTTGTGCGCAAACGCATCACGTTTTACGGCTGGGTGCAGGGCGTCGGGTTTCGCTATCGCGCGACGCATGCGGCCAATGCTGTCGGCGCAACGGGTCGTGTCCGCAATGAATACGACGGCTCGGTGACGATGGAGATTCAGGGCACGGAGGAACAGATCGACCGCGTGATCCTTGCCGTTGAGCGCGGCGCGTTCATCCGGATCGAAAACATGCGCGTGGAAACGCTGCCGGTGGAGGAAAGTGAATACGGCTTTTATGCGGAGTGAAGGGGCGTAATAATCCTATTCAAAAACTGCAAGACTCTCGAGGGAAAAGTGCCTTGCACTTGTCAAGTAAAAGTAGACAGTTAAAAAGTAAAAATGTTAGAAGCCCGATTCGGTACGGTACTGGATCGGGCTTTTGTAGTCCAAAGCAGCGGGGAGCCGCTGCGATCTCGTTTCTATCGGGCACAACCTCTACAAATACAGCAACAAACTTCAAAAACAACAGATCGCAGCGTAGCCAAAGGAATCTTCATGTTCCTGGGGTAAAGGGTACTATACTCATCCGCACAAAACTTCCCTCGATTACATCGCTCGTTCTTTCGATTCGTAAATGAAGAGGAGCCGTTAAGTTCCTCTTTCGGATTTCTTAACGGCTCCTTTAGTTTACTGATGCAATCATCGGGCGCTGTTTTCATACGTGGGCAGTCTTGCCTTGGCTTATGTACGCCGCCGCTGCTTCAAACACGGCTCATCGGTCGCAGTAGGCGAACACTCTGTCGTAAAAGTCCTTGGCTTCTTCAAAAGCGCCGTGGCCGAGCCCGCGATAGATGTACAGTTCGCTTTGGGCAATCCCGCCATGCAGTTCATGCGCGGCGTCGGTTCCAACGGTACGGTCGTCCTCTCCGGCAAGGATCAAGGTCGGGCATTGGATCTTCGGAAGCGCCGCCCGCGCGTCGAAGGACAGAATCGCTTCGGCGTTTCGCATGAATCGTTCATAGCTTGCCGGCTTTGTAACCCTTGCCAGCAGAGGAAAATACTTTCGGTTCTTCCGCAAGTACGCTTCCGAATACATCCGTTCGGCGGTATCGAGCATCAGGGCGGTATGATCCCCGCGCTTTGCCATGTCGATCCAATCCGTCACGGCTCTTTGGACGGTGTCGTTTGCGTTCGGCGCCGTGACGGCAAGGATCAGCTTTGTCACCGCCTCCGGATGGTCAATCGCCATATACTGCGCGATCATGCCGCCTTGCGAAACGCCGAGCAGGTACGCCTGCTCGATGCCGAGCCTTTGCATGACCCAAACCTGATCGTTTGCCATGTCGCGGATCGAATACCCCTTTGGCATACGGTTTTTCCGGCTGAACAGGTAAACCGTATAGTCCCGCAGGTGTTTTCGGTATGGCAGCGACAGTACCCACGCCTTGCCTTTTACCGTGGCCAAGCCGTCCGAAAGGCCCGGTAAAACCACCAGCTTTTTGTGACCGCTGCCGAAAGCAGCGTAGTACATTTCCGTGTTTCCGACGGCGATACATCCGTTC
>JAFUDD010000152.1 GCA_017459315.1 Clostridia bacterium
TACGCCTCCTCCGCATCCTGCCATTCCGGATAGACCTTTTCGCGGTTGGTATACAGAATCACCGTATCCACCGCAAAATCCGATATGCCGCATTGCTTCAGCAGCGCTTCGGCGCTCTCCCGCGCATCCTTCGGCGTGATGGAAAGCAATAGCGTTTCCGCTTCGTTCCAACCCGGCACGGTGATTTCGGGCAGTGCAACCGCTGTGCCGGTTTCTCTCTCGGCGGTCACGTCCAACAGCGCTGTTCCCGGACTATCGCTCAAAAGCGCCACGCCGCCATCACGCGTAAATCGCAGAATCGACCCGCTCCGAGGCGCGAAGCCGTGAATATTGCCGTTCTCGTCGGTATACGTATAGGTGCCGTTATCGGCATATACTGCGTCGTTTCGGACGAAGAAGCGCGAGCCGCCGTTACTGAATGGGTGGCTGACGGCGTCCAAGATTTCCTCCGTACCGCGCTCCTTGTCCATAAAGGTCAGGTTCCGCTGCTGTAAGATGCCCTTGTTTTCCACAAGCGGCACCTCATCCGGCGCGGCTTTCCATCGCTCCCATGCGTCCGCTATGTCTCTGCGCCGCCAAGCGATTTCCAGATCGTCCTCCGCAACGCCCTGTTCGAGCAGCGCCTCGATTTCGTCCTCGAGTCTGCGGATTGTGGCTTCTATCGACGATTTCGGTTCCTCGGTCGGCAAATCATACATCGTCTCTCCGCCGCAGAGCGCGTTGAAGAAATCGCTTACGGTGTCCTGCGAAAACCGCGCCGCGCTCACATATAAAAGCGGCATCCGTTCCGTGTCCGGAACTGTGATTTTGATATCGCCGGTCAGCGTCACCTTGCCGGTCGGGTCGGTCAGCGCCGCATGGTACGTTTCGGGGCAGCCGAGCCGTTCTCTCAACCCCGTTGTTGGCTCTGCGCTTGCGGTCGCCTTGGCCTTTTCGAGCATTGCTGCATTGTCCTTCCCGACCACAATCGGTTCATCCGGCGTCGGGACGCAGGCCAAGAGGCACAGGGCGGAAAGGAGAAGGCATAATAGCTTATTATATTTCATACTGAACCTCCTCAATACCCCTGCTGCGGGTCAATCAGGCTGCCGTCGACCGCGTTGATGATAAGGCGGCAGCCGTAGGTCTCGGCATCCGCCCAATTTCCGGCCTCTGTGCGATAGGTGCCGTAGAAACACCAAGCCGGGATCAGCAGCCCCGTATTCTCCGCGTTCTGCTCCATCACGCGCACGCTTTCCAAGCGGATCGTGTCGATATGAAACGTCTCCGTTCGTTCCTCGAAAGAGGATGCATAACGAATCGGCATCATCTTGCGAAAGACCTCCATCACGTCTGCAAACGGCAGCAGGCGGGCGGTCTCCACCACCGTATCGTCCATCTCCATCGGCGATTCCCACCGCAATGCCAACAGGCCGCTGTCGTCCAGCAGGAGCTTGAAGCTCTCATAGTACCAATCCACCGCTACGGAGGATTTCGGGTCGAACCGGCTGTATGCGTCCATGATAACCACCGGTATGCCGTTCACCACACGCACGCATTCGACAAGATAGGCGTCCTGCTCGGCTTCATTCCGCACCGCCGTAACGCGCATCGGCTTGAACGGCAAACCGAGCCGTTCTATCCAGTCCGCGGCTTGCCGCATTGCCTCGACAGGGGATATGGACAGCTTCACATGGTCAGGCGTTTCGGCCATGTCGATGATCGGCTTGAGATCGCGTTCCAATACATCCTCATAAAATTCTTCGTTCGCGTGCGTATACCGGTAATCGAGCGTCGCATCAACGGTCAACGGCTTTCCCTTGCCGTAGGGCGTCTTTCGGTTGTTCAGCACGGAAAAGTATTTGCCGTCCGTTTCCCACCACTTGCCTGTCGGCTTTTCGATAGCGTTCAATACGGTCACACCGTCGTCCCGCACCGTAAGCGTCGAGCCGATCTCCGGCACGTGCTTCTCCGCCACGCGGAACCCGTCATACATCACCGTGTCTCCGATCAGAACGCTCCAAAGCCGATCCACCGTTTCCTGTGAAAAATCAACCGCGTGCACACGTACAATCGGTATTTCGCCATCCGGCATTGTTACGTTTGCGTCAATCGTCACCGAAACGCCATGCTCCGTAAATGCTTCCTCTATATGTGCGGCTGCAGGCTCCGGCGAAGCCTCTGGCACATCTGTCGCGCTCGCCTTTTCAAGCATTTCGGTTTGATCCTTCCCGACCACGATCGGTTCATCCGGCGTCGGGACGCAGGCGACAAGGCACACGCAAAGCGCCATAAGCCATGCGATTTTATGTTTCATACGTAAACCTCGCTTTCCTTGTACTGCCCCCATCATAGCGGGCGGGCGAAGAAAAGTCTTACCGTTTTTGTAATAAAGTTGTACTGTTTTGGGTGGCGGATGATTTGAATTGCAAGCGCAGACATAATATCAGTCCGCGCGGTGCACGGTAAACGTCGTGCCCTCGCCCTCGGTGCTGAAAACCTCCACGGTCATGCCGTGCGCGTTCGCAATCGCCTTGACGAGCGCAAGGCCGAGGCCGCTGCCGCCCTGCTTTTTGCTGCGGGACTTATCGACGCGGTAGAACGGATCAAAGATGTGCGGGAGGGCTTCTTTCGGAATCCCGCGCCCGTGGTCGGACACGGCAAAGCCCGCGTCCGCGGCGGTCAGCGTGACGGTCTTATCGGGCGCGTCGGCATCGTAGGCGCGGGCGGCGTTTTCGACGAGGTTGAGCAGCAGCGAACGCAGCAGCGCGGGGCTGCCCGTGATCGGGGTTTCGGTTTGGCAATCGCAGACGAGCGTCACGCCGCGGCTGTTCAGGGACGGTTCGACGGTGTCGGCAACGTCCTTTATGAGCACGGCAGGCGATACCGGTTCGGATTCGATTTCGTTTTCCAGTAAAAGCAGCTGCAATAGACTTTGCACAATGCGGTCGAGATAGGCGCTTTGCGACGCGATATGGCGCAGGGATAATTGACGTTCCGCATCGGAGAGGTTGGCGGCTTCGAGCAGCTCGCTGTGCAGGCGCAGGGCGGCAAGCGGCGTTTTGCACTCATGCGTCAGCCCGCCGATAAACAGGCGCTGGCGCTCGTTCTGCGCGGAAAGCTCTGTGATGCGCGTTTGCACCGCGTCCGCCATGCGGTTGAAGCTGACGCCGAGCGCCGCCGTTTCGTCCTTGGCTTGGATCGAAACACGCCGGTCGTATGCGCCGCCCGCGATTTCGTCGGCGGCTTCGGTCAAACGTGAAAGCGGCCTTGTGCTGCGCTTTGCCACGCCGTACAGCAGCGCGGCGCCAAGCCCGATCCCTAACGCGCTCACGCCGACGAACAGCCAGCCGAGCCGTGCGATCATGCGGTACACGTCGGTCACATCGCGCACGACGGAGACGGTATATTTCACGTTTTGCACGGTCTCGGCGCTCGATACAAGCAGCACGCGCCGCCCGCCGGCGGTGGTATTGGTCGTGACGGTGCCTTCTTTGTCGAGCCGATCCTCCGTCACATACGCCATGGGGTCGATCGACACCGACGAAAGCAGCACGCGGCCGCCCTGCTGTAAAACGCCCTCCTCGTCGGCAAAGCGCGAGAAGCAATAGCGGATCAGGCTGTCGTGCGTGGTGTCGCTGTCGGACGGGGCGGCATAGTAGCGCGCCATCGACGCAAACGACCCGGCAAGGCTGCGCTGCTTGGTTTCGGCCTCGGTGCGGGTCATGTCCAGAATCAGCCCGCGCGTATACAGGAACAGGAAGCCCGCGCACACCGCCATCACGCCGAGCAGCACCGCGCCGGACAGCAAACCGATCTTTTGCCGCAGTTTCATATCAGCGTTCCTCCAGCCGATAGCCGACCTTGGCAATCGTCTTGATCGCGTCCTCAAGCCCCAGCGCACGGCGCAGGGACGAAATCTTGGCATCGACGGCGCGGCTTTCTCCGACGTACTCGAAGCCCCACACCTCGCGCAAAAGCTGTTCGCGCGTGACGGTCAGGTTCTTATGCTTTAAGAGCGTCAGCAGCACGCCGTATTCAAGTGGCCTAAGATCGACGCGCTCGCCCGCCTTATAGACCTCATGCCGCTTTTCGTCGAGCGACACGTCCCCGACGCGATAGATCGGGTTGAGCCGCCCGGTGCGTTCGAGCACCTTTTCCATGCGGACGAGCAGCGTCATCATATCGAACGGCTTGATGATGTAATCCTCCGCGCCGTCCAAGAGGCCGCGAATCTCGGACGCGGAATCGGTCTTGGCCGTCATATAGCTGACGGGAATATCGTATTGCTGCATATCCCGCAGCAGCGCAAAGCCGTCACGCCCGGGCAGCATGATATCCAGCAGCGCCAGATCGTAGGCATGATCACGCTCCAAGGCGTTTGCGGCTTCCTGTCCGTCGTCAAAGCGTGTGCAGGTGCAGCCGATGATTTTGAGGTTCAGCTCGACGGCGTCGGCAATCGCCGGATCGTCCTCGACGAGCAAGATACGGTTTTCCACGGTGCTTTTCCCCCATCCTGTTTGGGTTCATTGTACCATGCGAAAGCGGACGAAGTATGAATAAGTTGTAATGTTTTTGTATTTTGCCTTGAATCCCAAGTAAACTGCTTGGATTTTGACAAAACCGTGAACTTGACAAAAAACGGTTGCAAAAGGCGGCGCGGCGCGGTATACTGTGGGCGATAACCGAAAAGGAGAAAAAACGATGATTACAAAAGATATGACGATCCGTTCGATTCTGGAAGTCGATCCGGACCTGGCGGGTATTCTGATGGCGAGCGGCATGCATTGCCTCGGCTGCATCATGGCGCACAGCGAGAATCTGGAGCAGGCCTGCGCAGTGCACGGCATCGACGCGGACGAGCTTTGCGACGTGCTGAACGGTTATTTGGAGAACCGGGACTCGTTCACAGAAGAAGCTCCCGAAGCATAACAACAGCATAGAAAAAGCGCTCGGCATACAGCCGGGCGCTGTTTTGCTTTTGGGGGATATTAGACGTTTTCGACGAGGTTATTGACCCATGCCTTGCGCTTTAAGAGGATATAGCCGAGCACGACCTTGACAAGTTCGATGCACTGCACGGCGGCATAGATCGCAAGGATCGGCAGCGACGTAAGGTGCGTGAGAATCATGGCGACCGGGACGTTGACGACCCATATGAACGCGCTGTCGAACAGGAACGTGATGATCGTTTTACCGCCGGAGCGCAGCGTGA
>JAFUDD010000153.1 GCA_017459315.1 Clostridia bacterium
AGCCGCGTGTATTATTTCGATCCGCTCGATCTGCCGTTTGAAACCGGCGACGGCGCGATTGTCGAGACTTCGCGCGGGCTTGAATTCGGCGAGGTGGCGCAGGGCATCAAGGAGGTCGAGGAGACCGAGATCGTCGCGCCGCTGAAGCCCGTCATTCGCATCGCCACCGACGAGGACAAGCGGATGCGCAAGGAGTATGCGGCCAAGGAGCCGGAGGCGTTTGCGATCTGCGAAGAAAAGATCAAAGAGCATAACCTCGATATGAAGCTCGTCGATGCGGAATACATCTTCAACGGCAGCAAGATCGTGTTCTATTTCACCGCCGATGAGCGCGTGGACTTCCGCGATCTCGTTAAGGATCTCGCCTATACGCTGCGGACGCGGATCGAGCTGCGGCAGATCGGCGTGCGCGATGAAGCCAAGATGCTCGGGGGACTCGGCCCGTGTGGACGCCCCGTGTGCTGCAACGCGTTCTTGGACGATTTCCGCCCCGTTTCGATCAAGATGGCAAAGGAGCAGAATCTTTCGCTCAGCCCGACGAAGATTTCCGGCCTTTGCGGACGATTGATGTGCTGCCTCCAGTATGAGCAGAATGTGTACGAGAGCATGAAAAAGGTCATGCCCAAGGTCGGCAAGGAGATCAACACCATCGACGGTGTCGGCGTCGTCGTGGAAAACAACGCGATCACCGAGCGCACCAAGGTTCGCCTGACGATGGAGGACGGCTCCATCGACGTGCGCGAGTATCCGTATACGCATCTCGGCCCGGTCGGCGAGCCGCTGCCCGAAGCCGCGACCGCACAAACAGAGCCCAAGCCCGAGGGCGAAAGCGACTTTGCTGCGATGGCCAAGCGTGAGAACGCGAACCGCCGAAGCCGCCGCCCCGCCGCGAACAATACCCGGCAGACCGCGCCGCAGACCGGCAAGCCCGCACCCGAAAAGAAGGACGAGCCGGTAAACGAACAGCCCAAGACCGAGGACGGCAAGGGCAGAAACCGCAATCGCGGCAAGAAGTCGAACGGTGCAAAGCCCGACGCCGGCGAAAAGAAGCAGACGCCCAAGGCCGAAGCCGCGGCCAAGAAGCCGAACGAGGGCAAGCCGCAGGGCGAGCAGAAGCCGAACGAGCAGAAGCAGCGCCCGCCGCGCCGCAAGCCGCAGGGCGAGCAGAACGGCCAAGGCGCCGACGCCAAGCCGAATGCCGCAAAGCCGCAGACGGACAATACCCCCTCAAACGGCGAATTCAAGCCCGAGGGCGCCAAGCGGAACAACCGCCGTCGCCGCCCGCACCGTCCCGGCAACCAACCGAACGGAGAGCAGGGCACGGCCAACGCGCCGGGCGAAAGCGCAGAATAAAGCAGACAGGGAACCGCCGCGCGCGGTTCCTTTTTGCATCCGGGCGGCGCAGGGGAAAACGGACTTGACAAATCCGTTTCCCGCGCCGTATGATGAAGAAAACAAACGGGAGGAAAGCAAGATGAAGGTATTGCTGCTGAACGGCAGTCCGCATAAGAAAGGCTGCACATTCGTTGCGCTGAACGAGATGGTGAAGGTGTTCGAGGAAAAGGGCATCGAGGCTGAGCTGGTGCAGGTCGGGAACCTCGCGCTGCCCGGCTGCATTGCGTGCGGATTCTGCGGCAGGAACGGGCGCTGTGTGCGAAACGACATCGTCAACGAGCTTGCGCCGAAGTTCGAGGCCGCGGACGGCCTTGTCGTCGGCAGCCCGGTCTATTACGGCGGGCCGAACGCGACGCTGACGGCGGTGCTCGACCGGCTGTTTTACAGCACGTCCTTCGATAAATCCTTAAAGGTCGGCGCGGCGGTCACAAGCTGTCGGCGCGGCGGTAACGAAACGACATTCGACC
>JAFUDD010000154.1 GCA_017459315.1 Clostridia bacterium
ATCTCGGACAAGCTCGTGACGCTGCGAAGCCTGCAGCTCCCGGAAAAGGATGTGTTCCTGCTCTCGCGCTTGGTGCGCGTGACCTCGAACTATGAGCGCATCAGCGACCATGCGGAGAACATTATCGAGTTTGCGGCGCGCCTGAAGGCGAACAAATCGGTCATGTCCGAGGCGGCGATGGGCGAGCTGAAGCAGATGTCCGAAGCGGTGATGGCGTGTCTCGACGAGTCGATGCACATCTTTGAAAACGAGGACTTCAAGACGCTGCAAAAGGCCGAGGACATCGAGCAGCATGTAGACGATATGCAGGATGCGTTCATCCAGAATCATCTCGACAGACTCATGCAAAGCGGCTGCGACCCGCTGGCGGGCGTTATCTTCACGGATATGTGCACCGATCTCGAACGCTGCTCGGACCAGGCGCTGAACATCGCGCACGCGCTGAAAAAGCACGAGGAAAATTGAAGAGATTCCTGACACACCTTTTCTTCCGCGAGGACGAAAAGGTATCCAAAAGAAGGCGGAGATTTTCAAGGGAAAATCCCGGCTTCTTTTTTTGATGGCAAGTTTCTGCTTTCTTTCTCAACAGAGGATTAGGCAAAGGGCTTTTCAAGCTTTTCTGCCTGAATTCTTTGTTGTTTTTCAAAAGAGCACTGTATCTATAACTGTTTGTGAGATGTTCGGTCAGTTCTTCTCTATTCTCGATGATTTAACATAGGTCTGTTAAGAGAAAGGTTCTAAATGGTTTTATATGGTGTCCTCTTCCGTTAAACGAAACCATGATCTGACGAATGTTGTTGCAGTTTATTCCTTGTAGAGAAAGTAAGACGCCGGATATATGCGCGCATCTTCGGTATTCTGAAAATACAAAAAAAGAAAATGCGGAGAATTTACACTCCGCGTTGCGCTTTGGTTATACCAGACTTGTCGTTTTCAGAATGAGATTCGAGCCCGCGCCGCTCTCGACGGCATCCGCCGCCTGCTCGCCAAGCTCGCCCGCGGCCTTCATGAGTTCATAATCGGTGCTGTTCGGGATCTGTGTCATTTGATTGATCTCCTTTGCTTTTGATGGGTTCAGCATACCCGAAGAATGTTTTTGATTTGCTTTCGTTTTGTTAAGGTTTTGTTAGTATTGAAAATACCGCCCCTTTTTTGAGGACGGTATCACTCTTTACAGCTTCTTGCCACAGACGCCGCAGAACCGCATCTTGGCGCTTGTGCGGTGACCGCAATGCGGACAGGTGACGCGGGTGTGCTTCTTGTTCGCTTCGGCAGCGGCGATCGTTTCGCGCGCGGCGCGGATCGCGTCATAGCGTTCCTGCACCTCCTCGCCGAGGTCAAGGCCCTCGTCGAGCTTCAGCACGGTCAGGTTGCCGATCTCGCGGGTCATGCGAGCGATCTCGCTTTCCGCATCGGCGATCTTTCCGTCCTGCTTTGTATTGCCCGCTGTGCGCTTCATGCCGTTCCATGCCGAAGCGATTCCGGCGCCGCACTTGCCCATCAATTTTGACATTTCCATCGAAATATCCTCCTTTCAGTCATTCGGATAGGTCCATCCGACGCGATACAGCATACCGTATTTGTGTTTTTGATTTGCTTTCGTTTTGTTAAGGAAATGTTATAAAAGAAAAAGCGGGATCGCTCCCGCCAAATACGATTTGTCTGCTCAGCCGTTCTGCACCTCGGCTGCAAGCGTTTGAATACGGTCGGCATTCTTTTCGCGCTCGCGCTTTAAGATGCGGTTGTGCACCGGGTACGCGATAAACGCAACCGCCATGCCGACAAGCCCCACCAGTATGCCGGGCACGATCAGCGTATCGGTAAACACCATGACCATGCTCATGCCGCCGCCGAGAATCAGCGTGCCGACGATACCGAGCGACAGGCTCGTGATCAGCGCCTTGGTGCGGATGCGGTCGTCGATTTTATGCAGCTCGTCAAGCGGCAGGAGCGGCTGCTCCGCCTTGGGGGCGGGCGTATACTGTTCTAAAATCCGCTTTGCTTCGTCCTTCTGCTCGGCGGAATACGTGTAGGTGAACGATTGCTTTTCCATGTGTGTTACTCCTTTGCTTCGTTCGATGCTGTTTTGATCTGCACGGTAAACGTGCTGCCCTCTCCCTCGGTGCTGTTCACCGAAATGCGGTTTCCCGTAATGTCGATCACGCGCTTGACAAGCGCCAGTCCAAGCCCGTTGCCCTGCGTCGCGTGCGACCTGTCGCCTTGATAGAATTGCTCGAAGATGTGCCGCCCGACCGCCGGGGACATGCCGCAGCCCGTATCGCGCACCGATACCGCTGCATAGCCGTCCGCTTCCGTCAGCGTCACGCCGACCGTGCCGCCCGGCTCGGTGAACTTGAACGCATTGGACAGCAGATTGTTCCACACAAGCGACAGCAATTCTTTGTCCGCGCACACGGTTACATTGTCCGCAATCTCCGGCTCGATCTCGATGCCCTTCTGTTCCCACACCGGCTCGAACGATAAGAGTGCTTCGGTCAGCGCAGCGGAAAGGTCGAACGGCTGATTGTTCGGCTGAATCTGCTGATTTTCCAGTCGGTTCAGCTTTAGGATGTTCGTGATCAGCCCCGAAAGCCGTTCGGCGGCGTCCGCGATCGCGGCGGGGGAGGTTTCGCGCTCGGCTTCGGAAAGCCCCTTGCTTTGCAGCAGCGCGGTGTAATTGCGGATCGAAGCCAGAGGCGTCTTGATCTCATGCGAAACGTTCGACACAAAATCCGTTTTCAGCGTTTCGACGCTCCCAAGCTCCGCCGTCATGCGGTTGATGCTCTCGGCAATCGCGTCGAGCTGCGGGTTTACGCCGCTCGGCGGGATCGTTCCGGTAAAGTCGCCGCGCGTGATGCGATCCAAGCCCTCTTGAATCTTGCGCGCAGGCCGCGTGACCGTGAAGCGGCTGCGGATCGCGTAGATGCCCGTGAGGATCACGGTCAGAAGGAACACGTTCAAAAATGTGATCGGCGCGGCGATTTTCAGCTGCGCGGGGTTCAGCTCGATCCAATGAAAGAACAGGTAGAACGAGCTTGTGATCACGAACGCGTTGCAGAGGAAGAACAGAAAGAACGTCATGCCGATCTGCTTCCAGAAGGAGTGCCTGTCCTGCTTCATGCCTTGATCACCGCCTTGTAGCCGAGTCCGTGCACGGTCTGAATCTCAAAGTCATCACATTCTGCCAGCTTGGCCCGCAGCTTCGTCATGTACACGTCCACGGTGCGTGTGCCGGAATTGGTGTCCGCATCCCAAAATTCGTCCATGAGCTGCTGCCGCGAAAACGTCTTTTTCGGATAGGACAGCAGCTTATAGAGAATATTGAATTCCCGCAGCGTCAGCGCGATTTCCTCGCCGTTCAGCGTCGCCGTGCGTTCGTCCAGATCCATCGTAAAGCCGCCCACGGTGAGATGGCGGCTTGTGGCGATCTTCGCCCGCCGCAGCAGCGCGCCGATGCGCAGAAGCAGCTCGTCAAGGTTGACCGGCTTTGTCATGTAGTCGTCGATGCCGATCCGGTACCCGCGCTGCATCGAGCCGAGATCGTCCCGCGCGGTCATGAACAGGATCGGGATTTCCCGATCCAATTTGCGCACGGTCGCCGCAAACTCGAATCCGTCCACCTTGGGCATCATAATATCGGAAATGATCAGATCGAACACGTCCGCATACAGCGCGTCATACGCCGCGTCTGCATCGAGACAGCCGACGGCGTCATACCCGTTTCGCTGCAAATAGGAGCAGACCGCGTCGTTTTGCGCCTTGTCGTCCTCGACCACCAGTATCTTCAGCATGGGCTTCCCTCCATGGTTTTTCTGCATTATACCACGGATTTGTTAAAGTTTTGTTTGCGTTTGCAAAAAACTTTCTATTTTGGGAGTATCCTTGCCGATCCGTCAGACCGCGGCCGCGGCGGTTTTGCCGATCCTGCCGGTTTCCTTGAGCCATGCGATCTCGTCGCGGATCGTGTCGCGGTAGCTTCTGGTGTGGTAGCCAAGCTCGCGTTTGGCCTTGGAGCTGTCGAAATCGTTGTTGCGCGCCAGGTTATAGACCGAGAACGTCGTCATCAGCGGACGCTTGCCGCTGCGCTTGGCCTGCCGTTCGAGGATCCCGGCAATGAAGTTCGCCACGCCGATGGGCAGGAAGGTCTTGATCGCCTTGACGCCGGCTTCGTCCGAAACCATCTTGGCAAAGTCGCGGAAGTTGACTTCGTCGTTGCCGAGGATGTAACATTCGCCGGCCTTGCCCGCATCCGCAGCGCGGATCGTGCCGTCGGCCAGGTCGCGCACGTCGCAGAGGTTGAAGCTGCCGTCGATGCCCGCGGGCATTTCGCCGTTGATGATCAGAATCAGCACGCCGGTCGTGTCGCCGACCGCAGGATCGTTCGGGCCGAGAATGCCGCTCGGATGCACGACGCACGCGTTCAGACCGCGATTGTGCACGGCGTCCAATACCAGCTGCGTGGCAATCGCCTTGCTTTCCGAATAGCAGCCGAGCACCTTGTTCGCATTGAAGTAGCTGACCTCCTTGATCTTCTTGCCCTTGGGCAGCTCCGGGATCGCGCCGGTCGAAGAGCAGTACACTAATTTTTTGCACTCGGGATGGGCGAGACACAGGTCGATGATGTTCTGCGTGCCGCCGACGTTGACGTTCATCACAAGCGGGCTGTAATCGGGGTTGACGGTGACGACCGACGCGATATGCAGGCAAACCGTTTCCGTTCCCTCCGGCACGGTGAAGAACGGTTCGAGACTGGCCTTGTCGGTCAGGTCGCCCTCGAAGATCTCACACTCCTGCGGAACGTACCGGACGGCCGGATCGTTCTGTAATATGAAGGCGCGGACGTGATCGCCGCGGTCGATCAGCTGACGCGCAATGTTGCCACCCAAGAATCCCGCGGCGCCGGTGAGCAGATAGGTTGTATTTTTCATGGCAGTTTCCTCCCGAAATCGTTTGTTTTTTATCTTGGTCACAGCATACGGCGCGGATGTTTTCAAGGTGTTTTTGTTTTGTTAAGGTTATGTTAATCTCAAAAAAGACGGAGAAACGCGAATATTTCCACGCATACTTTTTTCGCCGGAACCGGTAAATTCATATTTCATAAACAAAACGGAAACATTTGTGCGGTAAACTGCACATCGTAATCAATCAGAAAGTCCTAAGAGCAAAAAGCAGACAGGAGTGTGAAGGGGTATGGATCATAAGGAAGCAAAGGAAACGAAAACCGTTTCGGTGCCGCCGGAGCGGGAACAGCTTGTCTTAACGTGCTATGAAAAGCTCGGCTATAAAACGGAATCGGTCGTGCGCGACGAGCATGGCGATACGAGGATCACGTTTTGTCTGCAGGACGCGGGCGCTTTCGACCCGGAGCGCACGGCGCGCGTTGATGCGATCTTTCATGAACTGTTCGCCATCGACCGGCAGGTGCTGCTGTATTATCTTAAACGCGTTTGCCTGGTGGGACTGGCCGGGGCCGTCTGCATCGGACTGAGCTTTTTGGCGCTGCACTTCCATGTGCATTGGCTGTTTACCGTGCTGCTGTTGATCGGCATTTTCGGCTGCACGATCACGCTGTCGCTGCGGCCGCTGTTCACGCGGATGGGAATGCGGCAGTACGGCGAAAAGGAACCGGCGCTGCTGGCCGAGCTGAACGCGCTTTTGCAGCTTGACGGAGGGGATGCGGCATGAAAAAGGCATTGTTGAACAGCCGCATCTTCGACAGCCGCGTGCCGGAGGAGAAGATCACCGGCAAGGAAAAGATTCTGGGCTTTTTCATGGGGCCGATCGCGGTCATGGTGATGAACGCGATCCTCAGCAACTATCTGAACGTCTACTACACCGATGTGCTGCAGATCAGCGCGATCTGGGGCGGCGTGTTTATTTCGCTGTTCCCGATCATTGCCAAGGTGCTCGACGTGCTGACGTTCATCTATATGGGGCTCGTCGTGGACCGCACGCGCTCGCGGCAGGGCAAGGCAAGGCCGTGGATCCTGTTCGCCGCGCCGCTGATGTTCGTCTGCATGATCCTGCTGTTTGTCGTGCCGAAGGGCAACGACAACCTGACCGCAATCTGGATCTTTATCGGCTATACGCTGTTTTATGCGGTCGCGTACACGATGTACAGCACCGCGCACACGCTGATGGTGCCGCTTGCGACGCGCAGCGACGCCGAGCGCCGCTCGCTTTCGACGATTGCCAACACGCCCGCGATGGCGGCGGGATCGCTCGTTGCGATCCTGTTCCCGTGCGTGATCGTGCCGCTGCTCGGCGTGTCCGAATCGCGCTGGGTCACGGCGGCAATCGTGATCGCGGTGTTTTCGTTCCCGCTGATGCTGATGGAGTTTTTCTTCACGCGGGAGCGTGTCAAAATGACGGACGCCGTGCCGAAGGAGAAGGTCAGCCTTTCGCATCAGCTGCGCTGCTGCTGCAAAAGCCGCAACTGGGTCGTGCTGATGGTGTATCTCGTCATAATCAACTTGGTGAACAGCCTGTTCAGCACCGCGACGTTCTACTATTGCAACTGGGTGCTCGGCAGCTATAACGACGGCTATACGCAGGCGTTGTTCTATGCGCTCGGACAGGCGCCGCTCGGCGTCGGCGTACTGCTCTGCGGCCCGATCACCAAAAAGCTCGGCAAGCGTAACGCGCTGCTGCTGGGCATGATCGTGGCAATCGCGGGCGTCGGGCTGTGCCTGATCGACCCGAAAAACCTTGCGCTCGTTCTGACCGGACAGGTGATCCGCACCATCGGATTGATCCCGTCCACCTACATGGTTTCGAGCATGCTCGGCGACGCCTTGGACGACGTGGAGCGCGTCAGCGGCGAACGGTGCGACGGCTTTTCGTCCTCGGTGTTCAATTGCATCATCACGATTGCGGGCGGCATTGCGCTGTGCGCGTTCAACTTCGGCATTTCCCACCTCGGCTACCAAGCGCCGACCGCAGAGGCGATCCCGGTGCAGAGCAGCACGATCCAAGGCTTTTTGATCTTCTGCGTGATCGGCGTGCAGCTGATCGCCTACCCGCTGATCGCGGTTCTGACCCGGTTTTTCCCGAAGGATAAGCCTGCGCAATAAAAGCAAGGACGCGTGCCGATACGGCACGCGCCCCTTTTGTTTTTGGCGATCAATCGACCTTCTTTGCGCTGCGGCTGTTGCTGCCGACATAGAAGGTATAGCCCGGATCGAGCACCCAGCCGCCCTGTGTCCGGAATTTCAGTTCTTCCTTCGGGATCGTGATAGAAACGGTCTTGGCTTCACCCGGGTTCAGCTCGACGCGGGCAAAGCCCTTCAGGAGCTTGATCGGGCGGTCGCTGCCGTCCGCTGCGCCGTTCGAGCCAGCATAGACCTGCACGACCTCCGCACCCGCGCGGTCGCCGGTGTTCTGCACCTTGGCCGTCACGGTATATTCGTCCTCGCCCTCCGAAACGGCGGCGCCGGACACGGCAAAGGTCGTATAGCTGAGACCGTAGCCGAACGGATAGGCGGGCGCAACGCCCTCCTTATCGAGCTTCGTATAGCCGTGGTAGTAACCGTATTCGATCTCATACGGGCGCTCGCCGATACCGATGATCGGCGGATAATCCTTTTCATCCTTGGCGACCGTGAACGGCAGCTTGCCGGAGAAATTGGCTTTTCCGGAGAGCAGGTTTGCAAGTGCCGTTCCGCCTTCGCAGCCGGAATAATAGTTCATTACGATCGCGTCTGCGTACGCCTTCCATTCCTCGACGAGGATCGCGCAGCCCGAATACAACACGACGACGACCTTCTTGCCCTGCTCCTTGAGCGACTTGATCAGCGCGACTTCCTCCGGTTCGAGCCGCAGGCTCGCGCGGTCGCCGCCTGCGTTCTTCGGCTTGGCGTTCAGCTTTTCGTTCGCGCTCGCAAAGTATTCGCCCTCCTTGTACCGGTTCGAGCCGACGCAGACCACCGCTACCTCGCCGTCGGTCAGAGAAGCATTCGCAAAGACCTTTTGCAAGCCCGCGAACGGCGTCACAAGCTGCTTGTCCCACACGCGGCTGGAGCCCGCGTCGCCGACGTTCGCTTCGTTCGCATACGGGCCGGCGACAAGCACCTTGGCGCTCGGATCGAGCGGCAGCACGCCGTTGTTTTCCAATAAGACCATGCCTTTTTCGGCCATTTCGAGCGCGAGGGCGCGGTGCTTTGCCGACCCGACAACGCTCTTGTCGCGCGGTTGGATCTTCGGAATCTGACGGATCAGCACGGAGAGAATGTTCCGCACGGCGCGGTTGATATGCTCCTCGGTCAGCTTGCCCTTTTTCAAAAGCCCCTTGATTGCAAACGAATTGTAGTGCATCGTGAACATCATTTCAATGTCCAGTCCGGCCTTCAGGCTCGATTCGGCGTCATGCACACCGTTGACAAAGTCGCTCATCACAAACCCGTCAAAGCCCCATTCGTCGCGCAGAATGTCGGTTAACAGCCGCTTGGAGGCGCAGCAGTAGTCGCCGTCGAACTTGTTGTACGCGCCCATGATCGACAGCGCGCCCGCGTCGATGCACTTTTTGAAGTGCGGCAGATAGACCTCGTGCAGCGTGCGGTCGTCACATTTGGCGTTGATGAAGAAGCGCAGATCCTCGATGGAGTTCAGCGCAAAGTGCTTGGGGCACGCGATCATGCCCTCCTCCTGCACGGACTTCGTCAGCGCCGCGCCGTACGCGCCGAGCAAAAACGGATCCTCGCCGTAGGTCTCCTGCGATCTTCCCCAGCGCGGGTTGCGGACAAGGTTGATGCAGACGCCCGCATAGTAGTTCGCGCCCTGCGCGATCGCTTCATCCGCAATCGCCTTGCCGAAGCGGTACTCGAGATCGGGATCAAACGCGGAGGCGCGCAGCATGGAGACGGGGAAGCACGTCGAATTGCCCATGACGATGCCGCGCGGCCCGTCGGTGAACAGCACGGGCGGCACGCCGAGACGCTTGCAGCCGCCGGCCTTGAGCGCGCGGACGTTGTAGTTGCGTCCGGTGCGGATCATAACGACCTGCGTCTGTCCGATGGTATGCCCGGAGAGCATATAAATCTTTTCCTTGAGGGTCATTTCCCCGGTCAGCGCCTTTGTCTCGGCGGACAGCGTCGCCTTGGTCGGGTTCTTTTGATAAGCGGTTACGGCGTCCTGAAAGTTCATGCGATTTCCTCCGATCTGTTTTCTCGATATTGGGACGGCGTTGCGCCGTACGCGGCTTTGAAGGCTTCGGCAAAGTAGCTTTGCGAGCAGAAATGGTAGCGCGTGGCGATGTCCTGCACGCTGACGGTGGAGGACAGCAGTAGGTCCTTGGCCCGTTCGAGCCGCTTTTTGCGAATGTATTCGCGGATCTTGACGCCCATCTCGTCCTTGAATTTATGGGATAGATAGGATTCGGAATAAGTGACGCGCTCCGCTAACAATCCGAGTGACAATTCCTCCTCCAAATGCGTGTCGATATATTCGCAGCAGTCCAGCACCTGCCGCGAGATCGAGCCGGTGCGGATGCGGTGGACGCGATGCACATAATCATCCTGCATGGTCAGCGCGACTTCGGAAACCTCATGGATGCTTTTGCATGCTTCAAGCGCCTGATAGTAATGATCGGAGATTCGCAGCGCCGTTTCCGAGGGCACCCCGCCCTCGATCGCCGCGCGGGAAAACAGCGTGATGCAGGTGATGACGGCGTTCTTGGCATGGCGCAGCGGATCGCCGTTGGCAAGCTTGCCGACGCTGCCGGTCATGGCAAGGCGATTCATGTGCGTTTTGTAGTTCAGATCGCCCTCGCGCACCATGCGCACCATCTCCTGCTCCATGGCGTAAGTGCCGTGCTTGTCCTCCGCCTCCGAGAACGTGCGGTCCTCGTTGCTGCGGCTTTCCCGAAAATGCAGATCGCTGACCGAGATGCGCTCGCCCGTCAATATAAAATAGAACATGATGGCATATTCAAAGATACGCGTCATCGGCAGCACCGGCAGCGATTTCAGAAAAGCGGCGGAGGCGGAAAGCAGCGGCACGGAAAACCCAAATCGTTTCAGCTCCTCCAGAATATCCTCTACCGTGCTGTCGTCCAAAAAGAACGGTCCCATCACATGAACGCCTTCCAGCAGCCTTTCCGATTCCGATGCCGTACGCCGGGGAACGGCGATCCACGACATACCGAGCTCGTCGGACACCATGACCGGGCGGGTATACTGCTTGATGCTGCTTTGAATCAGCGCCCGATCCTGCGTGATCCCCGTGATCGCGTCCACAAGCGGCTCGCTGGGACAATCCGTTTCGATCAGGTTCATGTCCGCATCAAACGCCCAATAGCAGAGCTTGTGACAGCATTGCACCATTTCAAAGTACAGGCGAATTTGTTCCGACCGTTCCATCTGATTTCTCCTTGCACGCTATGGCTTTTGTCTACTCTATCATATTATAATTATTTTTAGATTTCAACAAGTTATCAGCTGTAATTTTCAAACATAACCGATAAATTATAATAATCAAAATAAAATTGTGGCGCGCTTGAAAAGAGGTATGGTAAATTGTACGTAAGAAATGATCCGGTGGGGGTATATACCCTTTGGATTCTTTCAAAACAAATAAGGAGTAGGAACAATGGAGAAAAAGACGAATAAGCCCGTCCGGGAAAAGCTCGGCTTCAAGAACATTGCCGGCACGACTTTGTTCAACTTTACCGAGTCGATCACGGCGGCCTTTATGACCTCGTGGTTCATGGTGTACTTAACCGACTATGCGGGCATCGGGCATTGGGGCGCGCTGCTCGGCTCGTCGCTGCTGCTGTTTGCGCGTCTGTTCGACGCCGTCAACGACCCGATCGAGGGCTGGATCATGGACCGCGCCAAGGTCGGCAAGCTGGGCAAGTATAAGCCGTTCATCATTCTGAGCATCCTCCTGACCTCCATCGGCGTTATTGCGATGTTCTTCCTGCCGACGGCCTTTGCCGATATGCCGGTGGCCATCTGCGCATGGGTCATTATCTTCTATTTAATTTACGACATCGGTTCCTCGTTCTATGCGCCGAATCTCATTTACCGCACCCTCACGACCGATTCCGTGCAGCGTTCCAAGCTGATCATTGGGCCGCGTCTCGTCTCCATGATCGTCGGCATGGTCGGCTCCGCGCTGATCTCGATTGTCAACGGCATTAACCAGAGCGTGAACAACATGCACACCTCGTTCGGCCTTGCGATCACGCTGCTCACCGGCGTCTGCATGGTGATTTCCCTCATCGGTATCTTCATGGTCAAGGAAAAATACCATGCGGCCAAAGAGGATGACGAAGAGGTCAAGATCCTCGATATGATTAAGGTGCTCAAGCACAACAAGGCGGAGCGCGTCATGGTCATCGGCACACTGTTCTCCGGCTTCATCTGGACGTTCCTGTTTGCGACGATGCTGTACTACATCAAGTGGGCCTACTGTGCCGACCTGACCACCGGCGTTGTCGATGTCGATAAGTATGCGGGCCTGTCGCTCGGCGGCTCGATGATGATGTTCCTGCCGCTGATTGTCGGCACCGTTCTGGCGACGCCGTTGATGCGGCTTGCCAAGGACCCGATGAAGCTGCACCGTATTCTGATGCTCGTCGAGGCCGTTTCGGCGGGACTGCTGTTCGTGCTGCACATCGTCGGCATTCTGCCGAATGTTCCGGCGCTGTTCTTCATCTGCCTTGCGATCACCGCAACCTGCATCGGCATCGACTATATCCCGCAGGAGACCGTCAATATCGAGTGCATGGACTATGAGCTGCATGTCGGCGGCAAGGATCGCGCGGCGACCTGCAACGCGGCGAACAAGTTCATTAACAAGGCGCAGAACGCTCTGGCCTCCGCATCGGTCGGCGCGGTGCTTGTGGCAATCGGCTATATCGTCGATTCCGAAACCGATACCTATATCGGCGAGCTGTCCAAGCTGCCGAGCCTTCTGACCTGGTTCGTCGTGATCATGGGTCTGATCCCGGCCATCCTCGGCATTATTGCGTATCTCATCCTCCGGCAGTATCCGATCAACGATGAAATCCGCGCCGAGATGAAGCACGAGGTCAAAGCATAATCCGGAGGTTTCCCATGCCGCAAAAACCGGTTGATGTGGATGTTAAGCAATCCATCAAGGACATGTTCTTTTCGAAGAACGAATACCGACTTGTGGACGATTACATTCTGCGGGACGGAAAAACCCATCCGGTCGCGTTCCTGGTGCCGGGCGGTGGGTACTACATGGTATCGAGCTTTATCGAGGGCGTGCCGATCGCAAAGAAGCTGAACGCGCTCGGCATCTCGGCGATCATCGTGTATTACCGGCTCAAGAAGAAAGCCCTGTACCCGGCGCCGGTCGAGGACCTTGCGCGGGCCATTCGGGAAGTGCTGTCCAAAGCGGACGAATATCATATCGACCCGAAGCACTATTCGATCTGGGGCGGCTCGGCAGGCGCGCATCTTGCCGCGGCGTTCGGCACGAAGAACATGGGCTATCCGCTCTATCGGCTCCCCAAGCCCGCCGCGCTTGTACTTGCCTATCCGGTCATTTCCATGACGAAGGAACTCGGGCACAAGCAGTCGCATGATTTCTTTGTCGGCAAGGACGCAACGCCGGAGCAGGAAGCGTTTGCAAGCGTCGAGCAGCATGTGGATGCGGATTATCCCGCCACCTATCTTTGGTGCAGCGACGACGACAACGTAGTCAAGCCGGACAACACCCGCCGTATGATCGCGGCGCTCGAAACAGCCGGCGTTCCGCACCGGGACAAGATCTACCACGGCGTCATGCACGGCGCAGGCCCCGCCACGGGAACCGCTGCCGAAGGATGGATCAACGACGCCGTCGCCTTTTGGCAGAAGCATCGGTCGTAACGGACGAAGCGCCTCCGAAAAAACAGGCGAGTGAACCGAGCTGCGGGCAAAGCACCGAAAGCGCAGGGAAAAGCAAACAATCGTTGACCCAACACGGGACGGCGGCGCAGGCCGTCGCCCCGTTTGCATTTTTAGAAAACAAGAGGAGAAAGAGCTATGAAAATCGCAACGCAATCCTTCGGCTTAAAAAAGGAATTTGAGCAGGATCTGACCGGCACGATCCAAAGGCTGCACGATATGGGCTTTACGGCCATCGAGCCGCTGATCCTGTTTCAAAAGGAGCAGGGCAATAAAACCAAAAATCTTTGGGCGCAGGATACCCTGAAAATCGCCGCGGCAACGATGCAAAAGTGCGGCATGACCTTTCCCTCCGCGCATATCGGCGTCGGCATCAGTTGGTTTATCATGCCGGCGAAGAACGTGATCGAGGGTATTTTGAACGTGCATGAAGCGTACAGCATCACCGATTTTGTCGTAGGCGGCGTGTTCAGCTCCGCGGCGCTCGCCAAGCATTGGGCAAAGATGGTTCGCACCGTCACCGAGGGCATTCGTCCGCACGGCTGCCGTCTTGTCTATCACAACCATGACGATGAGTTTCATGCGATCCGCGGCGGCAACGCGATGGATATCTTCTTCGAGAATTGCGGCCCGAATGTGATGATGCAGATCGACATCGGCTGGGCGGGCATGGCAGGCGATGAATATGAGATCGTCAAAAAATACGCCGACCGCGTCGTTTCCCTGCATTTGAAGGACTTTTATCCGAACTATCGCGGAAGGTATACGCGAAAGAATATGCCGGTCGAGGCGTTCGCGCCGATCGGCGAGGGCGATATTCGCACCCGTGATGTTCTCGGCCTGATCCCGCAGCTGAAGAACTTCGGCGATACCGTCATCATCGACCAGGATGCTTATGCTGGCGACATGATGGAATCCCTGAAGCTCGGGATCGGCAATATTCAAAAGATGCTTTAAGACAAAAATCAGCGTAGAAGAACAGGAGGATTATCATGAACGTCACCCCCGAAATTATGGCAAAGGCAAAAGCCATTTTGAAAACCGAAGTCTCCGAGCCGGTGCTGCGGCTGCTGCTGGAAAAGATTCCGAGCGAGGAGATCATGACAATGTCGCTGAGCATGATGGAGGATCACATTCGAACCGCGCCCGCCGGTACGCCGGAGCAGACGGTTGCGTACATCATGCAGAAAATGAAAAAGCTGTCCGACGCCCGTAAGGAGGATACGCCGGGCAATTCGAAACAGTTTACGCGGAAGTATTTCGACAGTATATGGCTCGAACAGCGGCTGATGCACGCCAAGATGCCGGACACGGCCCTGACGCTGGTCGGCGAGACATTCGCGTCCCCGATCATGACCGCCGCGCTGTCGCATCTGAATCTGTATATCCCGAACCGGGAAAGCCCGATGGTCAGCATGGCCGCCGCCGCCAAGGAAGCGGGCATTGTGCATTGGGTCGGCATGTGCGAAGACGAGGAATTTGACGAAATCGCCGCAACCGGCGCGCGCATTATCCGCATCATCAAGCCCTATGCGGATGAGGAAAAGACGCTTCGCCAGATCAAGCACACCGAAGAAAGCGGCGCGCTGGCGGTCGGTCTCGACATCGACCATACGTTCGACGAGGACGGCGAGCTGGATGTGGTGCGCGGTGAGCCGATGGCGATCCGCTCCGCCGAAACGCTGCGGCGCTATATCGAATCCACCTCCCTGCCGTTTGTGATCAAGGGCGTTTTGAGCGTGCAGGACGCGCTTGCCTGTGCCGAGATCGGCGCAAAGGGCATCATGGTTTCGAGCCACGGCGGAAGGATGAAGTTTGCCGTGCCGCCGCTGATGGTGCTGCCCGAGATCGCAAAGGCGGTCGGCGGCAAGATGGAGATCTTTGCGGACGGCGGCGTTACTTCCGGCGCGGATGTATATAAGGCGTTGGCGCTCGGCGCGAACGCGGTCGGCGTCGGGAACCACTTTATCCCGCTTGTCGCACAGGGCGGCAGTGCGGCGGTGGCAAACCGCATCAAGGAAATGACAAAGGAACTCAAGGGCTTCATGGCCAATACCGGCGTTGCCGATACCCGTTCCTTTGACCCGACGGTTTTGCACTTTCAGCGATAAGGAGGCAACGCCATGCTGAACATCGGCATCATCGGCTGCGGCAAGATCGCGCAGGTACGGCATATCCCCGAATATGCGGACAATCCAAACTGCACGCTCGCGGGCTTTTTCGATCCCGTCGGTTCCCGTGCGAAAGAAATGGCAACAAAGTACGGCGGCAAGGCGTATGCGGCGGCGGAAGAACTGCTTGCCGATCCCGAGATCGACGCGGTCTCCGTCTGCGCTGCAAATTTTGCCCACGCGGAACTGACGATCAAGGCGCTTCGTGCGGGCAAGCACGTCCTTTGCGAAAAGCCCATGGCGGTCACGATGGCGGACTGCGAGGAAATGGTGCGCGTTGCCAAGGAAACCGGCAAGCGCCTGATGATCGGACAGAATCAGCGGCTCACAAAGGCGCACGAATTGGCAAAGAAGCTGATTGCCGACGGCGAGATCGGAACCGTTCTCACGTTCCGCACGACCTTCGGTCACGGCGGCCCGGAAACATGGAGCATCACGCCGGGCAGCAATACGTGGTTCTTCGACAAGACCAAGGCCGCGATGGGCGCTATGGCGGACCTCGGTATCCATAAAACCGACCTTATCCAGTACCTGCTCGGGCAGAAGGTCGTTCGGGTCAGCGCCAAGCTCACGACGCTCGATAAGCGCGGCGCGGTCGGGGGCTTGATCGGCGTGGACGACAATGCGATCTGCCTCTATGAAATGTCCGGCGGCGCCGTCGGCACTATGACGGCAAGCTGGACGTATTATGCCGCGGAGGACAACTCCACCGTGCTTTACGGCACCGAGGGCGAAATTCGCGTGTATGACGATCCCGACCACTCCGTCGTGCTTCGGAAGAAGGGCGGAAAGTTGCAGTTCTTCGATGTGGAGCAGATCCAGACAAACGACAACCAAACCAAGTCCGGCGTGATCGACCTGTGGATCGACTGTCTGCAAAAGGGCGAGGAATCCCCGATCAGCGGCGAATCGGTGCTCTCCGCGATGCGCGCGGTGTTTGCGGCGATTGAAAGCAGCGAAACGGGCAGGGCCGTGGATATTCCCGAGAATCGGTAAGGAGGAAGCGATATGTTTTCATTCGGTTTGCTGACCGCCATCCTGGACGGATGGACGTTTGAACAGGCGGTGGATATCGCCGCCGATATGGGCTTTGCGTGCCTGGAGGTCGCCTGCTGGCCGGCGGGCAAGGCCGAGCGCCGCTATGCGGGCGTAAGCCACATCGACGCCGAGCACGTGTTGACGGACGACGCCTATGCAGAGCATGTCAAGGCGTATCCGCAAAGCAAGGGCATCCATATTTCCTCGCTTGCGTACTACCCGAATCCGCTCGATCCAAACACCGAAAAGAGCGCCGCGGCGATTGCGCATCTGAAAGCGCTGATCCTTGCGTCGGAAAAGCTCGGCGTGAATATGGTGACAACTTTTATCGGCCGTGACCAGTATAAGACCGTGGAGGAAAACATCGAACTCTTTCAGAAGGTCTGGCCGCCGATCCTTCAACTGGCGGAGGAGCACGGCGTCAGGATCGCGATCGAGAACTGCCCGATGCTGTTCGGTCCCGACCAATGGCCGGGCGGACAGAACCTGATGTGCACACCCGCGATCTTCCGCAAGCTGTTTGCGCTTTGCCCGAGCCCCAACTTCGGCCTGAACTTCGACCCGAGCCATTATGGTTACACCGGCGACGCGGTGATCGAGGTCGAGGACAAGGCGTTTGAAGGCAGCAAGGCGGATGTGCTTACATCCATCCGCCTTTCCAAACGGTACTTGGACAACTTTGTTGTGTGATGCTATACTGGCCGTATATCCATCGGCAGATCGTACTCGTTGAAGGAAGCGCTTTCCCCCACAGTATGTTTGCAATCTGTTCCGGCGACCATGCTTGAAGCAGTTTCGACTTGATATAATCCTGCTTTGTCGGATCCTGAAACATCCCTCGTTCAGTGTCGCCGGACTCTATTCTACCAGAGATCCATATGGACTTCTTCTTCCGTCGTTGCACTTGACAGTATCATTCATCCATAAAAAAGAAGAACCGCTTTCGCGGTTCTTCCTGCGTATGCGTTTGTTACTTCGTGCCGAAGATACGGTCGCCCGCGTCGCCGAGGCCGGGAACGATGTAGGCGTGGTCGTTGAGCTTTTCGTCGAGCGCCGCGCAGTAGAGCTTGATGTTCGGGTGGTCGCCCATGACGCGCTCAACGCCGGGCTTGGCCGCGATCAGGCATACGAGGCGGATATCCTTGCAGCCGTAGCGATTTTCGAGAATGTCGATCGTCGCGGTGAGGCTGCCGCCGGTGGCAAACATCGGCTCGAGAACGATAACGGTGCTTTCGGCTACGTCCGCGGGCAGCTTGCAGTAGTATTCCACGGGCTCATGCGTTTCCGGATGGCGATAGAGACCGATGTGGCCGACGCGTGCATTCGGGAGCAGCTCCGTAACGCCTTCGACCATGCCGAGACCTGCGCGGAGAATCGGAACGAGCGAGATCTTCTTGTCGGACAGAACCTTGGTCTTGGTGACGGCGATCGGGGTTTCGATCTCGGTCTCGACAAGCTCAAAGTCCTTGGTGACCTCGTACACCATCAGCATCGCCAGCTCCTTCACGAGCGTGCGGAAATCCTTCGTGCCGGTGTTCTTGTCGCGCAGAAGGGAGATCTTGTGCTGAATCAGCGGATGATCAAATACGAATACGTTTTCAGACTGCATAACAAAACTCCTTTAGAATTTTTTTCAGTATACCATATTTCCCTTGTCCGTGCAACGGCTTTTTACAAAGTTCTGCATTTTTTACGGCGCCGCGCGCGAAAACCGGCCCCTTACGGCGGCATGACGGAACGTTCCTAAATTATTTTTGTATATCCTAAAATATTTTTGCTTTTGCGGTTGCTTTTTCTTGGCAAACGCGTTACAATGCAGGTAAAGAGGGGGTAAAGCCCCGATAATACCAAGATAAAGGAGTTTTGTATGAAGTACGATCGCGTATACAACTTTTCGGCCGGTCCCGCCACGATGCCGGTGGAGGTCCTTGAGGAGATCGCTGCGGAGATGCTGAACTATCGCGGCAGCGGCATGTGCGTCATGGAAATGTCGCACCGCTCCAAGGTGTTCCAGCAGATCATCGACGAAGCCGAAGCCGATCTGCGGCAGCTCATGCACATTCCGGACAACTATAAGGTTCTGTTCATCCAGGGCGGCGCGACGCTCGAATTCTCGATGATCCCGATCAACCTTTGCAAGAACGGCGTGTTCGACTATATCGTGACCGGCGCGTGGTCCAAGAAGGCCGCGACCGAGGCGAAGAAGTTCGGCAAGGTCAACGTGATCGCATCGAGCGAGGATCGCAACTACAGCTACATTCCGGACTGCTCCGATCTTCCGATCGACGACGATGCGGACTATGTCTACATCTGCGAAAATGAGACGATCCACGGCACGACCTATCCGAAGCTCCCGAACACCAAGGGCAAGATCCTTGTGTCCGACCAGTCGAGCATGTTCCTCTCCAAGCCCTGCAACGTGTCCGATTACGGCCTGATCTACGGCGGCGTGCAGAAGAACGTCGGCCCGGCGGGCCTGGCCATCGTGATCATCCGCGAGGATCTGATCCGTGCCGATATCGACCCCAAGACGCCGATCTATCTGCGGTTCGACACGCATGCGAACGCGGGCTCGATGTACAACACGCCGAACTGCTGGGCGATCTACGTTTGCGGCAAGGTGTTCAAGTACCTGCTGAAAAACGGCGGTCTCGAGGCCATGCATCAGCGGAATTTGGACAAGGCCAAGGTCATGTATGACTTCCTCGACCAAAGCAAGCTGTTCCATGGCACGGTCGAAAAGCAGGATCGCTCGCTGATGAACATTCCGTTTGTCACCGGCGACAAGGACAAGGATGCAGCGGTCGTTGCGGCGACCAAGGCGGCGGGCTTCGATAACCTCAAGGGCCACAAGAGCGTCGGCGGTCTGCGCGCGTCGATCTACAACGCCATGCCCAAGGAGGGCGTGGAGGCGCTCGTCGAATTCCTGAAGAAATACGAAGCCGAAAACGCGTAAGGAGGACACACGCATGTTGAAGATTTTAGCATCCGACGGTATGGAAAAAGGCGCGGTTGCCGCGCTCGAAGCAAAGGGCTGTGTCGTCGATCAGCAGTTCTATGATCCCGAAGCGTTGAAGGAAGCCGTCAAGCAGTATGATGTGCTTGTCGTGCGCTCCGCGACCAAGGTGCGTGCGCCGCACATCGACGCGGCGAAGGAAGCCGGCAAGCTGAAGCTGATCATTCGCGGCGGCGTCGGCGTGGACAATATCGACGTGAAATATGCCGAGGAGAACGGCATCACGGTGCGCAACACCCCGCGCGCCAGCTCCCAGTCCGTCGCGGAATTGGCGCTCGGTCACATGTTTGCCTGCGCGCGGTTCCTGTCGATTGCGGGGCATACGATGCGCGAGGATAAATGGGAAAAGAAAGCCTACGGCAAGGGCATTGAGCTGCAGGGCAGAACGCTCGGCATCATCGGCTTCGGCCGGATCGGGCAGCACCTCGGCATTATGGCGAAGGCCATCGGCATGAACGTGATCGCCTACGATATCTACCACATCGAGGGCATCGAAGAAAAGCTCGGCATCCCGTACGTCGAAATGGACGAGCTTTTGGCTAAGTCCGATTTCATCAGCGTCCATGCCCCGGCAGTGGACGGCGGCGCGATCATCAATGCCGACACGATTGCCAAGATGAAGGACGGCGTTTGCATTATCAATACCTCCCGCGGCAAGAACCTCGATGAGGACGCCCTTTTAGCGGGGCTCGAATCCGGCAAGGTTCGCGCGGCGGGCCTTGACGTATTTGCCACCGAGCCGAGCCAGAACCACGCGCTCTATTCGCACCCGATGGTGTCCTGCACGCCGCACATCGGCGCGGCCACCGGCGAGGCCCAAAAGCGCATCGGCGCGGAGATCGTGGATATTATTACAAAGCAGTTCAATCTGTAAGACCGAACATACCAAAGGCAGCCTCATAACGGGGCTGCCTTTTCTGTTGCGGTTAAGCCAATGTGAAGGATAGAAAATCGAACGCGCCGCGGCCGGCGTAGCGGAAGCAGAGCGCCTGTTCGCCGTCCGGCAGGGCAACATCTGTGGAGAAGGTCGTCCAAGCCTTTGCGGGGGAAAGGCGGATCGAACCGAGCGCCTCGGCGTTTGGAGCGGCCAGGATCGTAAGCTGCCCCGCCGCTGTGCCGCGCACGGTGACGGAGACGGACGTTGTACCGTCGAAGCGGAAGTATTTGTATACCGCCGTCATGCCATCCCTTGCGTTTTTGATGTACGGCTGCGGCGCTTCGCCCTCGCCCGGTGCGCGATCCGGTTCGTCCTGCGTGATGTACGGATGGCGGCGGCCCATCGCAAGCGGATGCGAGATCGTCGGCGTATGCTTGCCGTAGAGTCGGCAGCAGATCGCGGCGGGGTACGTGCCGCGCCCCTCGAGCGGACCGCCGTTCAGACCGCAGCTTGTCAAAAGCGCCTGCGGGATCGTGCCGTCCGGCAGAATTGTGACCCGCTCCGCGCAGCCTTGGCGGGAGAACATCGTGCGGTTGGTCTGCCGGTGGTAGAAGATATAATACTGCCCGTTGATGCACTCCAGGCCGCCGTGGTTGTTGCCGTAGGTGTTGAACGGTCTGCTGCCCGCTATCGGCAGCATATCCGCGTTCGACACAAGCACGCCGCCGTAGCGGAAGCCGCCGTCGGGACGGTCGCTGACCGCATAGCACAGCTCATGCAGCGCGACCGAGGAATAGACCAGATAGTATTTGCCGTGAATCTTTCGGATCGAGCTTGCCTCGAAAAACTCGTGTCCTAAAAAGGTCGTTCCCTGCGCTTCGCCGAGCAGCGGCAGCAGCTTTTTCGGCTCGGTTTTGAGCGTGAGCATATCGGGTTCGAGCGTCATTACGACGGACGCCTTCGGCTCCCGGCCGATGCCCGCCGTCTCCCGCGGGCCGTTGCCGGAATACAGGTATACCGTGCCGTCGTCGTCCATGAACACACCGGGATCGAACGGGATCGTATCGCCGGGGCGCTCGCCGAGAATGCCGCCGTCCCGGTCGCGCACCACGCCGCAGAACTGATAGCGGCCAGCGGGCGTGTCGCATACCGCGACGCCGATGGACTTCACGCGATCATCCGGACAATAATAGAGGTAATACCGGTTGTCCGGCCCCTGCACCACGTCCGGCGCCCACATTTCATGCTCGCCGTGCGGCATGCGCGGATCCTGCGTCTTGCGGTAGATCACACCTTCATAGCGCCAGTCCGCAAGGTCGGTGACCGGCGCGGACCAGCAGACGTAATCGTTCAGACAAAACCGCCTGCCGCCCGCGCGGTCATGGCTGCCGTAAAGGTAGACGCGATCCCCGAACACATGCGGTTCGCCGTCCGGGATGTATTCATACAGCGGCAGATACGGGTTGTAAACCTGCATAATATGCCCCTTCTCAAGGATACGTCTTTACAGCGCGAGCGAGCCGCACGGATCCCACGGCTTCAGCTCGATCGGGTCGGCGTCGTAGGCCGCGAGGATTTCCGGCGAAAGGTACTTGCGGTTGACGACGATCTGGTAATTGTAATCGTCGAACCACTCGTCGGTCATCACGTAATAGCCCTTCTTGCCCGGCTCGTCGCCCCAGGAGTTTTCGACGCGCCAGCGGTTCGGCTTGCCGTTTTCGTCGAGGTTCACGCCCTGGAATACCATCGCATGCGTCATCAGGCTGTGGCCGTAGTCGAGCCGCTGCGCCTTGTTCATGCCGAAGTGTACGCCGAACAGCGATTCGAGATCATATACATGCGGGTCCATGATGCCGGTGTCGCGGTTCGAACGCTTGCCCACATCGCAGCCGAACCATACCGGTTCGCCGTCGGACAGCTGCGCGATCGCGGCTTTTTTCAGCTCGTTGGAGGGCAGGTTCACATAGCGCACCGGGCGTCCCTCGGCAACGTTGCCCAAGAACTGCACGGTATAGCTGCGGTAGTACGGCTTATCGGCGGTCGGCGCGTTGATCAGGCTGATATAGTCGCGCAGGTTGACGCCGATGTACTTATCATAGAAGGCTTTCGGCGTCAGATTTTCGTCGCGGTGGAAAACCTTGTCCTTGTCGCGGTACTCGAACGTGAAGGTCTTGGGCGGCTTGCCGAGCGATATGGTCAGGATGCGGTAGATGTCCGAAAGCATCGCGTCCTTCTGCTTGCGAAGCGCCTCGACCGGCGTTCCGCTTTGGTAAGCCGTGCGCAGGATGCACGCGTCCTCGCGCAGCTTTTCGGTCATGTACGCGGTCATTTCGGCGGTCGCGGACGAGCTGACGCTTTCCGGATAGACGGATTTCGGCACAAGCCCGTATTTCTCGATCAGGCTGCACAGCATGTCCCATTGTCCGCCGTCGCCGAGCGGCGCGGTCAGAAGGTGCGCGATCAGGCGGCCGTCGGTCGGCTCGTCGAGCGTCTTTAAGATGCTTTCGAGAAAGTAGTTGGATTTTTCGAGCTTATCCCAAAACAGCGTATAGGCCTGCGACAGCTCGAACGTGTCGAGGTTCCATTGCTTCATCATGCGTGCGCGGAACGTGTTCAGCGCGGCGAACATCCAGCAGCGGCCGCTGCGCTTCTGGTTCGTGATATCGCCCTGCTCCAGCAGGATCGAGAACTCGTGCGGGACGCTGCGGGCTGCGTCATACGCGCGGGCGACCGCGTTGACGCCTTGGTTGACGACGGCGTTCATCGCTACGCGGGCGGCGGGATCGGCGTCGAACGCCGCTTCATAGGCATTGAGATTTGTAAGCGTAATGGCTTCCATTTCGATTCTCCTTTTCGGTATTGTGCCATCATTCTACCATATCCGACGGGAAAAAGATATATAAAAGCGAAAAAACTTTCATGTTCACCGAAAATTCATCGTTCGACATGGCGGAATGTGCTATACTGTATTCGTATATCTTTGCCCCGAAAGGCAGGGACGAGGACGGATCTTGCGCCTGCGAACGGCTCGCAGACGAAAAGAACGGGAAAGGAGACGAACGGATGCGGCGGCTGTGGAAGAATCGCCCGCTGTGGTTTGCGGCGGTGCTGTTTGTGCTGTGTCTGGTGCTGGCGGCGTTCACGGTCGGGGACCGGCGCGTGTCGTACACGGACGGGCTGTTCCGTTCGGCAGCGCTGCCCGTGCGCGAAAAGCTGTACGCGGCGCAGGACGCGGCGCGGGACTTTGTGCTGCGCGTGTTCCATCCCGCTGCGCTCGAGGAGGAAAACGAAGCGTTAAGGGCCAAGCTCAACGAGCAGGCCGCGCTTTTGGCGTTTTATGAGGACACCGCGCGGGAGAATGCGCGGCTGACAGAATTGTTGAACTTCACCGACGCGAACCCGCAGCTGCAGTTTCTGACCGCCGAGGTCATCGGACGCGGCACGAACCCGTATATAGACGTGCTGACGCTGAACGTCGGGACGCGGCACGGCGTCGCACAGCGCATGACGGTGATCACCGCGGACGGCGTGGTCGGGCGCGTGGGCGAGATCGGGCCGACATGGTGCCGTGTGCGCACGCTGGCGAACGACGATATGCGCATCTCCGTCATGGTGCAGCGCACGCGGGACGAGGGCATGTACGGCGGGCTGTATACGCTGCCGGACGGCACTTTGGGCGGCAAGCTTTACTATCTGCCGGAGGGCGCGGATGTGCGCGTGGGCGATGTGATCGTCACGTCCGGCTTGGACGAGATTTTCCCGAAGGGGCTGATGATCGGCACGGTCGCCGCGCTTGACGACAATACCGGCGCGTTCGACGCCATCGTTACGTGGGATATGGACTTTGCGCATCTGGAGGAGGTCCTGGTGCTTGCACCGGCCGGATCCGGCTCATGAAGCGGTATGTAACGCTGACGGCAGCGGCGCTGCTGGCCCTCGCGCTCGATGCGGCGGCGCTGACGAATCTTGCCGTGCGGCCGTGGCTGCTGCTGGCGACGGCGCTTGCGGCCTGCGCGGCGCTGAACGTGCAAAGCGCGATCCTGACGGCGCTGCTCGGCGGACTGATGCTCGATGCCATGTGCAATTCCTATCTCGGCCTCACGGCGGCGTGCTATCTGCTGTCCGTGTCCGTGCTGTGGCTGCTGATCCAAAAGAACCATCCCAAAACGGTCGTGCTGCTGCTGTATGCCGCCCTTTGCACCGCGCTGTATGCGCCGGTCGAATGGCTGTACAGCTACCTGACAGGCGCGCACTTTGGCGGGCTTAAAACAATCCTGACCGTCGCGCTGCCGAACGCGGCGCTGACCGGCCTTTTCGTATGGCCGTTTTCCGCGCTGCTGCAATGGGCAAAGACGAGCCGGCGGGACAGACTGTAATCAAAAACGGAGACATAGATGAAGCAAGGCGCAAAAGGAAAGCTGAATGTACGGATCGGACTGCTGATCGCGGTCTATGCCGTGCTGCTGTTTGTGCTTCTGTACTATGTGCGCAAGCTGACGATCACGGAGGTCGAGGCCTATACCGCGGCGGTCACGCAGTCCACCAAGGCCGTCACCTACCAGTCCGGCTCGCGCGGGCGCATCCTCGACTGCAACGGCAACGTGCTTGCCTACGACGAGGTGACCTATAACGTCCTGTTCTACCGCGACCCGAACAACACAACGCCGGTGGACAGCACGCGCTACACCCATTCGCTGCTCGAAGCCATCGACATTATCGAGGCGGGCGGCGGCACGATCATCGACACATTCTATATCCAAATGGCGTCCGACGGTACGTTCTATTACGATTTCCAAACGTCGAGCAGCTCCGTCGCCGCGACGCGCAAGCGCAATTTCATCGAGGCATGCAATTTCTCCGATCCCGACATCGACGCCGAATCCGCCTACCGCATCCTGCGGAGATCGTGGCGCGTGCCGGACGATATGCCGTTTTCCGAAGCGCGCAAGCTCATGTCGATCCGGCAGGAGGCGGTGCTGAACAGCTATCGCGCCTATGAGGGCGTGACGATTGCCGAGGGCGTGTCGCTCGCGGTCGTCACCGAGCTCGATATGCAGGCGAGCGAGCTGATCGGCATTCGCACCGAGCAGGCGAGCGTCCGCGTCTATCCCTATGGGCATACCGCCTCGCATATCCTCGGCTACCTTTCTAAGCAGGTCACGACGGACATGCACACGATCAACTATGATTTTTCCGATTACGAAGGGCTTGTGGATGCGGAGGAGACCGAAAACATGCTCAAGCTCGGCTATTCGTACAGCGATCTTGTCGGCGTTGCGGGCGTCGAAAAGTCGATGGAGCCGTACCTCACGCCGAACCTCTACGGCAGGCTCGGCACCACGACGATCCTTAAAAACCGGCGCGGCGCGATCTTAGAGGTGCTCGGCCGCACGCAGGCGCAGGACGGCATGGACGTGCAGCTCACCATCGACGTCGAGCTGCAGCAGGTCGTGGAGCAGGCGCTGCGCGACAATATCGAAGCCACGTATCAAAAGCAGCTCGACAAGATCGAATCGAACGCGAGCGATTACCGCAAGCGCGTAACCGATCTCGAAAAGATTCAGAAAGCCGCCAGCGGCGCCATCGTCGTGCTCGACGTGAACAAGGGCCGCGTGCTGGCCATGGCGTCGTACCCGGATTATGACCCGAATATCTTTACCGACGGACTTTCGGAGGAGGAATACGACCTGCTGTTCGGCACGGGCAGCGGACAGCCGACGCTGAACCGCGCCATCGCCATTCGCACGATGACCGGCTCCGTGTTTAAGATGGCGACGGGCTTTGCGGGGCTGATGGAGGGCAAGATCACGACCGACGAGCGCATTTCCGACCGGTCACCGTACTACTATTTCGTGGACGACCCGACCACCAAGGTCGAGCAGAACGCGCCGAGCTGCTGGGTCAAGAACCCGTTTTCGCACTCGAACCTGAACCTGTCGCGCGCGCTGACTGTGTCGTGCAACTATTTCTTCTATACGGTCGCGGACCGCGTCGGCATCGAACGGCTCGTCTACTGGGCGGGGCGCCTCGGCTTGAAGGACACCACCGGCGTCGAGCTGCCGGGCGAGCTTTCCGTGCAGGTCGGCGGACAAAAGGCCCGGTACGACTACGAAAAGCCGCTGTCCGAGCAGACCTCGGCCTTGCCGCGTCTGATCTATAACCGTATCTTCGGTCTGCTGCGCACGATCGTCGAGCAGAATGACTTAAAGAACATCACCGGCACGCAGCTTGCCCGCTGCGCGAATCGGCTTTTGCAGCTGATGGACGGGCAGCAGCGCGAGCGCGGCAACGAGATTCGTCAGATCCTCTATGAGGAACTGAATATCCCGGTCGGCGTGTCATATCTGCATACGAACTGGGTCGTTTCGATCTCCACGTGGCTCGAAGAACTGCGCTGGAAGCCGACGTATACGATTCAGACCGGCATCGGACAGGGCGTTATGCTGGTGACGCCGATCAGCCTTGCGCGGTACGGCGCAACGCTTGCCAATCGCGGCACGGTGTATCAGACGACGCTGCTCGATAAGATCGTCACCCCGGACGGGGAGGTGTTCCTCCAAAACGAGCCGGTCGTGCAGGACTATGTCTATGCGCCGCAGGAATTCTGGGACGCGATCATCGGCGGCATGGAGGGCGTGGTGAGCCCGGAGGACGGCGGCACCGCGGCGTCCGCGTTCTCGAATGCGTTCCGCGACAAGGGCTACCTTGCGCAGATCATCGGCAAAACCGGCACGGCGCAGACCTCCACGACCTCGTCGAGCAACGTTGATATCGAAAATACCGCATGGTTCATCGCCGTTACCCCGCGCGACAACCCGGAAATCGTGATCGTCGTGTTCATCCCGAACGGCCTTTCCGGCAGTTCCGACGCCCCCGCGGTCGAGGAAATCGTCACGTTCTGGCTCGAAAACCGCACGCAGCACCCACTCCACACGGAAACCGACGCGGCGTAACGCCTGCGCATATACCCCGACATAACTCGGACACGGCTGTGCCGTGTCCGTTTCTCTATACGATGAATGATACGATCAAGTGCAACGAGTAAAGAAAAAAGAAGAAGTTCATATGGGCGTCAAAGCGTCTCCGCAAACGGTAAATTGCGGACGGCCGTGCGCTGCTCTATCTGGAAGCGGATGAAGGAACGCTGCGCTTTTTTCGGTACTCGCCGGGCGTCATGCCGGTGTGCTTTTTGAAAACGCTCTGAAAATAGGCCTGACTGGAAAACGCAAGTGCATGGGCGATCTCACCGAGCGACAGATCCGAATAGCGCAAAACCGTTTCGCGTCGCGCAGCTTCGTTTCGGTGATGTAAGCATTGATGCTCTTGCCCATTTGGAGACGGAACTGCTGCGTAAGATAGGCGCGGCTTTTGCCGACGTGCGCGGCTACGTCGTCGAGTCCGATGGGCTCGTGCGAATGATCCGCGATAAACTGCACCGCCGCGAACACCTCGCGCGAAAGATCGGCGGGCAGCTTCGCCTGCCGTACATGCTCGGTGAAATCCATGACCATATTGTATTGCAGCAGAT
>JAFUDD010000155.1 GCA_017459315.1 Clostridia bacterium
ACACGGGCAGCTGATGACAAGCACCGAAATGCCCCTTGCGAGCGCATAGCCGAATTGCTGCCCGACAAGCAGCCACACAATCAGCGTCACAACCGCAATCGAAAACACGACCGGGACGAACACGCCCGAAACCTTGTCTGCGATCTTCGCAATCGGGGCCTTGGTCGCCGCGGCGTCGCTGACCATGCGGATGATCTGCGACAGCGTTGTGTCCTCGCCCACGCGGGTCGCGCGGCACTTCAGATAGCCGGACTGGTTGACCGTCGCCGCCGCGACCGTATCGCCCACAGCCTTATCGACCGGGATGCTCTCGCCGGTGAGCGCCGCCTCATTGACCGCGCTCGAGCCCTCTAAAACGACGCCGTCCACCGGAATGTTTTCGCCGGGGCGCACGACAAAGATATCCCCCGCCGCCACCGACTCAATCGGCACCTCAACCTCTTTGCCGTCGCGCAGCAGCACGGCCGTCTTGGGCGCGAGCTTCATCAGCCCCTTCAGCGCGTCGGTCGTCTTGCCCTTGGAGCGCGCCTCCAGCATCTTGCCGACCGTGATCAGCGTGAGGATAATCGCCGCGGACTCGAAATAGAAGCTCATCATCAGCTTCATGACCGCATCGCTGTCGCCGTCAACCGTGGCGCGCGTCATGGCAAACAGCACGCCGACGCTCCACACAAACGACACGCCGGAGCCGAGCGCCACGAGCGTATCCATGTTCGGCGCGCGATGCCACAGCGATCGGAAGCCGCTGATGAAGAACTTTTTGTTGATCAGCATAATGACTGCGGCAAGGAGCATCTGCACAAGCCCCATCGCCACATGGTTGTCGTCAAAGAAGCGCGGCAGCGGCCAGCCCCACATCATGTGTCCCATCGAGACATACATCAAGGGTATAAGCAGCGCGACCGACGCGATCAGCCGTTTTTTCAGCACCGGCGTTTCGCGGTCCTTCAGCGCGTCCTCGTCCGCAGAAGGCGCGGCCTTTGCCTCGCCTTTTTTCGTCGCGCCGTAGCCCGCCTTTTCGACGGCGGCAATGATCGCGGCGGGGCTTGCCGTCCCCTCCACGCCCATCGAATTGGTCAACAGGCTGACCGAGCAGCTCGTCACGCCCTCGACGCCGTTCACGGCCTTCTCGACCCGCGCAGCGCACGCGGCGCAGCTCATGCCCGTTACGTTATATTGTTCCATACGGTTCCATTCCTTCCGTTTGAAGCATTTAATTCCTACTGTTTTGCTTGTGTATTATACACCCGATACGGCGTTCTGTCAATCACGCAAAAGCGCCGCAGGTATTTTGCGGCGCTTTTAGGATGTGTATTCGGGACGGGTTTTATCGCTTACTTGCCGTTGCGCTTGGCCAGCTCCTTGCAGATGCGGTCGTATTCCGGTTCGTCGAGGGTGTAGAACTTCTTATAGAGCAGGAACGCAATGAACATCAGCAGGCAGGACGGAATGACCATGCAGAGCAGCAGGCCGAGCGTCTCGCCGTGGGTAACGTTGGACAGGACATTGCCGATCTCGGCGATCTTGGCGGCCTCGGTGATCTCGCCCGCGGAGGCGGCGCGCTCGAGATCGGAGATCTCGTTCGTATAGTTGATGACGCCGCAGACGAGGAACGTGCCGGTCGCAATCGCCGCATAGATGGCGGAGGCGAGCTTGGTGATGAACGGACGCAGCGAGGAGATGATGCCCTCATCGCGGGTGCCGTTCTTATACTCGTTGTACTCGACGGTGTTCATAATGGAGATCATCATGATAAGATAGAAGCCGTACTGACCGAAGTTGGCGAGCATATAGCCGAACGTGATCAAGGCGAACTTGACGACCGCCGCAGTCGCGCTCGAAAGGAACAAACCGCCGATCAGCATGATCCCGTAGCCGACCGCCGCTATGATCATGAGAAGGTTTAAGAGCTTCTTTCTTTGCAGCTTCTTGGAGATGGCCGGATAGAAAATCATCAGGAACGCGGTGACGATCATGCCGAGCATCTGGAACAGCGTAAAGTAGCCGCCCTCATACCCGAAGTCGAAGTAAATATACATCGAGCCGATGCCGGACAGGATGATGCCGTTGCCGATCTGCTGAATAATGAACGCCAAGGCGACCCAAAGGAGCTGATCGTTGCCAGTGATCGTGTTCCAGATCTTCTTAAAGCTGACCGGCGGAACCGGCTCGTTGGAGTACGTGCGCTGCTCCTTGACGCCGAAGACGGTGAAGCAGAGGAACGCGGGCGCGATGATTGCAAACAGCAGGGCGATCACGCCGTAAGCCGTGACGGCGCTGCCGCCGATGGCGTTGGAGCCGGCGGTGAGCATCGGGATCAAGGCGACGGCGAGCGTGCCGCCGATACCCGCAAACAGGTTCGCGCGGGACGTGTAGGCGTTACGCATATCCGGGTCGGAGCTGAGCGCCGGAACCATGCCCCAGTAGGAGATGTCGTGCATCGTGTAGGTAATGCTGTACGCAAAGTACATGATGCCGAAGAACACGACGAACGGCCAGCCCTGCAGCGGGATGTTGAACGTGAGATAAATAACGATTGAGGTCGTGAGAATACCGATCACAAGCCACGGCTTGAACTTGCCCCATTTGGTGCGGGTGCGCTCGATGATGTTGCCCATCAGCGGGTCGTTCAGCGCGTCGAAGATACGCGCCGCAATCATGATCGCGGTGATCGCGCCGAGCTGGGCCGGATCGAGGTGCCGGGTCAGCATCACGAACGTCAAAAGATAGCTGTTGATCAGGTTATACACCATATCCCGACCGACGGTGCCGAGTGGGAAGAACCATAGGTTCCTCTTTTGTACTTTCTTGTCTTCCATGTTTTCCTTCCCCTTGTCTTATTTGATCGTGAACCGGATCGTTACATCCGGAAGATTCCCGCATTGCACGGTCAGCGCCGCTTCGCCCGGCTTGCCCAAGGTTCGCACATACGCGCCCGTGCTGCCACCCTCCAGCGTGGCGACCGCAGGCCCCATCAGCTCCAGATCGCCCTCGACCCTAAACGTGACCGGCAGCTGCGCATACGGCGTCAGATTGCCGTTTTCATCGACGATCCGCACGCGGATCGACGCCATATCGAAAGTATCGCCCTCGAAAAGCGTCGTCGCGCTCGGCGTGACCATAAGGTGCAGATTCGCGTTCGGCGTCTTGGTGACGGACGCAACGACCTCGCCGTTTTTCACGGCGTCGAAACGCCAGCGCACGGACTCGCCGCCCCAGTTGCCGATGTACTTGCCGTACAGCCGGTTGCCGTCGTCGGGCTTTAAGCCGCAGCGCACAAGCGTGAGGCCGAGCTTGGCCTTCTCGCTCGCGGGCAGCTTATCCATGCCGCCGCACTTGGCTGCCAGCACCAGTATGTCGTGCAGGGCCGCCGCCTTCTTGCCCGCAAGGCCCTCCTCGCTTTCGAGCAAATGCCCCACGATATCGTCGATCAGCATTGGCGGATGCTTTAGGCCCGTCCACGGCAGCGGCTTAAACTCGGTCACGAGCTTGTCATTCTTATACAGCACAACGGTGTCGGCGTTCGTGAACGCATACATCGGGCCGATCTGCGCGGCGGCATAGTCGCCCGCGTCCATCGGCGTTGTGACCTCCAGGAACGGCTTTTCGTCCCCTTGGCTTGCGTAGGCCGCGGCGGCGAGCTTCGGATTGCGGAACGCGTCCAGTACGCCGTGATAGCAGATGCGGTCGCCGGAGCCGAAGTCCTTGTGCGTCGCATAGTCGAACATGCACCAGCCGAAGCAGCCCGCATGCTCGCCGGACGCCATCGCCGCGTTCAGCACGTGCGCGTGCCGCAGCGTCTGCGACTGGCGCTTTTCCCACGGATCGAACGGCTTGGTCGGGAACATGTGCCCGTCGTGCTCGGAGATCAAAAAGCCCTTGTTCATATCGGGCGTGATGTCCTTTTTCTTCTGGATCGGCTTTTCCGGATCGAACGGCGTAAAGTCGTTATACGCGTATACGTCCTCCCAAAGATGGCTCTTGGCAAAGTACCGCACGCCGGAGGTCTGCCGCGAGGGGTCAAGCTCATGCGCGAGCGCGTTCGTCTTTTTATACAGCTCGTCACAGTCCTGACTCTCGTTGATGCGAACGCCCCACAGCACGACCGACGGATGGTTGCGGTTCTCCAGAATCATGTCGCGCACGTTCTCGATTGCCTGCTGCTGCCATGCTTCGTCGCCGATGTGCTGCCAGCCGGGGATCTCGGTGAATACGCAGAGGCCGAGCCGGTCGCACGCGTCGAAGAAGTGACGGCTTTGCGGATAATGCGAGGTGCGAACCGCGTTGCAGGCCAGCTCCTCCTTTAAGATGCGCGCATCCTCGGCCTGCAGGCTTTTGGTCGCCGCATAGCCGATATACGGATAGCATTGATGGCGGTCAAGGCCGCGCAGGAAGTATTTTTCGCCGTTCAGATACAGCCCGTCGGCCTTGAACTCTGCGGTGCGGAAGCCGAACGAAACGGTCATCTGGTCGAGCGTCACATCCCCCTCGCCGAGCAAAGAGACCTCGGCGGTGTAGAGGTTCGGCGTTTCGGGCGACCACGGCTTCGCCTCGGACACGGGCAGGATATGCGTACGCTCACCGTTCATGGATTCGGCATGGCATTGGCCGTTCGCGTCGATGATGCGGACGCGGATGCGCACGGAGTCGGGGCCGTCCACCGTGCAGGCGACCTTGGCGGTTTTCAAATCGGGCGTGTGCACAAATACATCGGCCAGATAGGTGCGGTTGCGCACGTCGAGCCACGCCTCCCGATAGAGGCCGCCGTAGGTCAGATAGTCGATCACATAGCCGAACGGCGGGATCTCGCCGTTTTCGGTGCAGTCGAGCTTAACGGCAATCAGATTGTCGCCGCCGTAGCGGACATGCTCGGTGATTTCCAAAGCGAATCCCGTATAGCCGCAGCGATGCGAGCCGATCTCCGTGCCGTTGACGTAGACCGTCGCAATGTGCGCCGCGCCTTCAAAGCGGAGGAACAGGCGTTTCCCGTGCTTCTCCGCCGGAATGAAGATCGTGCGGCGATACCCGCAGACCATTTCATAATCGGCAGGCGACGCATAGTGCAGCGGCAGCTCCTTGACATTATGCGGCAGCCGCACGACCGGGAACTGTCCGTCGCCGCGCAAAAAAGCGTCGTCCCAATTCGGTGAAAATTCCCATCCTCCCGAAAGACTTCTCATTCTGTCTCCCTTCCCCGCCGGCAAGGCGGAGTTTTGCATTTTCTTTACGCACAGTATACC
>JAFUDD010000156.1 GCA_017459315.1 Clostridia bacterium
AAAGCGCGGCCGGCGCGTCGGTGATCCGGCACATCGGGCTCGGGTATTCCTACCTTGTTCTGGACGGCGACTATTACCGGCTCGGCGAGGGCGACGACGGCAAGGGCGTGCTGGACGTGATCCTGTGCGACCTCAACTATGACGGCGAATGGGATGTGCTCTATACCTATCATTTCGGGCACGGCGACGGCACGCAGGCCAAGGTTGGCTGGTTCGACCTTGCGGCGCGCACCGGGGTGCTCTCGCCGTTCGGCACGGCGGGCGATTACCTTGCGCTGAACGAGGAGGACGGCGCGTACATCCTCTATCGCTGCGAGCGCGCGGTCGATGAAAACGGCGGCTTTGCCTTGACGTTCACGGATCGGCTCGGCGAGGTCATCGAGCAAAACGGCGGGCTTTTTTTGCTGCTGCATTGAACCGATAAACACATCATGAAGCGGTTTCCGAAGGGGGATCGCTTCTTTCTTATTATTACATGACGAATTTGTTAAATTGCAAATTTTCGCTTTTCCTTTCCTGTCGAATATGGTATGATATAGGGTATGAAAAAATGGAAATGTATCTTGCTGGTCGGGCTTATGCTGCTGCTTGCCGTGCTGCCCGCCGCGGCAGCCGCGGACGACGACGCGGAAAATGTAACGAGAAAATGCACCCTCGACGCCGGAGAATACCGGTATGCTGCGACGCGCATCCTGGACGACAAGCTGAAGTCCTATCAGATCTTCGACCCGCACACGGGCTTTTCGGTGCTGTGGGAGGACAATGTGCCCGCCGCATGGCTCTGCCTGCAATGGCTGGAGCTGCCGGACGGTGTGACCATTTCGCTCTATGACGGCGCGGGCGCGCTGCTGGACGAGGTCGTTTTGGCCGCGCACCCGGAAACCGTGTTCGAGCTGCCCGCCGAGGCGTGCAAGGCGACGGTCACCGCGGGCGACGTGGAAATGAAGGTCTGTCAGCTGCGCGTGTTCAGCCACGGCGTGCTGCCGGAGCCGTACCATCATTGGCGCGAGCTGCCGGAGAATCTCGACTACCTGCTGCTTTCGACGCACCCGGACGACGACGTGCTCTACCTCGGCTCGGTCATTCCGATCTACGGCGCGGAGCGCGGCTATGTCGGCACGATCGCGTATGCGACCTACGGCTTCCGCGAGCGCATGACCGAGGCCGAAAACGGCGCATGGGCGATGGGGCTTCGCTATCGCCCGCTGTTCTTCGGGATGCCGGACGTGGCGCAGTCCGCGTCCGACGCGAAAAAGGCGACGTTCCAATACGACGAGCTGCTGCTGCATGTCGTGCGGACGTACCGGCAGTATAAGCCGCTGGTCGTGTTCGCGCAGGACGAGAACGGCGAATACGGGCATTGGCAGCACAAGCTGACCTCGAAGGCAGCCGTCGAAGCGTTCACGCTCGCCGCCGATCCGGCCTACGATCCGGAATCCGCCATGCAGTTCGGCACATGGCAGGTGCAAAAGGTCTATCGGCATCTTTGGCCGGAAAACCCGCTGCTGATAGACGCGAACACGCCGCTCGAAGCGTTCGGCGGGCTCGACGCGTATCAGGTCGCGCGCGCGGCGTTCCGCAAGCATGTGACGCAGTTAAGCTACGGCTTTGCGGTCGAGCGCAACACCGGCCGCTTCCCGTTCAACGTATTCGGCATGGCGGCAGGCGTCGTCGAAGCCGGAGACGATGCGTTTGCGAACATCAGCGAAACGCTGTATTATAAGAACCTTCCGACCCCGACGCCGGTGCCGACGCCCACGCCGGAGCCGACCCCGACGCCCGAACCGACCGACACGCCGTCCCCGACCCCGACGGCTGCGCCGACCGATACGCCCTCCCCTTCCCCGACGCCCACGCCCATCCCGACGGACGCGCCCGCGTCCACGCCGCTCCCCACCGAGCGGCCCGGCACCGAGCCGCAGGGTGTTCCCGCCCGCACCGTCGGTCTTTTGATCGGCGCAGCGGTGCTCGCCGTGGGCTGCATTGTCGCCGGATCGTATCTGATGAAGCGGAAAAGAGATGCGTAAATGAAGCGGGTTTCTTTGATCCTTGCGCTGCTTCTGCTGCTGACCGTTCCACGGTTCGCCTTGGCGGAGGAGCCGACGCCGACCGAGCCACCCGAAGCGCAGACCGCGCCGACGCCTGTGCCGTCGCTCTCGCCGTCGCTGCAAAAGCCGACCGCGACGAATATGACAAACGCCGTAACGTTCGACGTGGAGCTGCCGCTGAAGCGGCGTCTGGAGCAGCATATTCTTGATAAATGGGTCGATGAATGCGAAGGCTTCGGCGCAGGCCAAACGCTTGCGTTTTCGTGGGAAACCGCGCCGAACGTGCGGCAGCTCTGCATCCAATGGGAAAAGCTGCCGGGCGACACCGTGATTCGTTTTTACAATGCAGACGGGCTGCTGCTGGGGGAAGACATCTTTTTGGCGCGGTATGACACCGTCACCGCCGTTCCCGAAGGCGCCGTCCGCGCGGTGCTGGTCGCGGGAAGCGAGGGCATGTCCTTGGCGCGGCTTGCGCTGTTCGGCGAGGGCATCCTCCCCTCTCCGTTTTTTGACTGGCAGGACACGCCGGACACGCTCGATTATCTTGTGATCGCCACGCACCCGGACGACGATGTGCTGTTTATGGGCAGCATCGTGCCGATCTACGGTGCGGAACGCGGCTATGTCGGCACCGTCGCGTTTGCAACCTCTCCGAACCGGCTGCGCATTTCCGAGGCGCTTGCGGGCGTATGGACAAGCGGATCGGTCTATTACCCGATCTTCCTCGGCTATCCCGATATTTCCTATCAGTATTGGGCCACGCACGGCCAGTATTTTCTGCAGGGCGACGTGACGCGCTCCATCGTGCGCATGCTGCGGCAGCGGCATCCGCTCGTCGTGTTCACGCAGGACATCGGCGGAGAATACGGACATTGGCAGCATATCGTGGTTTCCAAGAGCGTCGCCGACGCCGTCAAATGCGCCGCCGACCCGGCCTATGATCCGGAATCCGCGGGGCTGTACGGCACATGGCAGGTGCAAAAACTGTATGTGCATCTTTGGCCGGAAAATCCGCTGACGCTCGATATCGACACGCCGCTGGCGGCGTTTGGCGGCAAGAGCGCGTTCCGCGTCGCAGAGGCGGCGTTCCGGATGCACATGTCGCAAAACGGCGGGCGCCACGAGGTGCACGACAAGTACAGCCGCTATTCCATTGCCCATTTCGGCATGGCCTACGGTGTCGTCGAGCCCGGCGCGGACGCGTTCGACAATATCGACGAAACGCTGTTCTCGTTCTATGTTCCGCCGACGCCATCCCCCACGCCGGAGCCGACGCCGACACCTGCACCGACGCCGACGCCGACGCCCACGCCTACTCCGACTCCGACGCCGACGCCGACGCCGACGCCCACGCCGACGCCGACGCCGACACCGACACCGACGCCCACGCC
>JAFUDD010000157.1 GCA_017459315.1 Clostridia bacterium
AATGCATACCGTCGCTCGTCGATTTATAGTAGTGCGCCCAGTTGAACCCGGCGCGGAAGAAGCCAAGCTCAAACAGAATGTAGTTCACGCATGTCTGCGGCACGCCGTTGGGGTCGAGCGGATATTCTCCGTCGTAGGTGAAATCGTAATAGGTGATGCCGTTACTCCTTTTCAGTCCGTTATAGGTCAGATGCCCCTTTACGTCGTCGTCGATCACGGCGGTGTTTTCCACAACGTTTTTGTTCGGCTCCATCGACGCGTTCACATCGACGGCGGTGCCGAACGTATGATGGCTGATCGCCTTCAGGCTCGACGTGAAGCGGCTCACATAACAGCCGTTGTATTCGGTGATCAGATTGCTGGCAGGGATCACGCCGGTGTCGCCGTTCGTGCCGGAAACGCGGAAATAGCTTGTATCGAGATAGTCAAACGCCTGCGTAAAGTACGGCACCGCATCGACGTGCACGTTCCAAAGCTCGCCGTTCGGGTAGGCCGTGATCTGCGTGATATACGTCTTTTCCCATTCCGGGTCGGCCATAATGTAACGGCCGTTTACCCATTGATAGCGGTAGAGGAACTTTGCGGTATCGCCGAAGAACTTGAGCGCCTCGGGGTAGGAGTCCGGGAAATTCTCCCGCGTGATCTGCTCCCATTCCGGCCCGGCCACATAGAATTTCCACCGGAACAGCTCCACGGATCTTGCGCCCTCGCACGAAGCGGTGATTTTCAGCGTGTGGACGCCCACGGAGAGCTTGGAAAAATCAACGGTTTCAGCTAAGGATTTTCCGCTGTCGGTGCGCGGATCGGACAGGCGATAGATGCTCGTTCCGTCGGAAAAACGAACCGATGCGCGGTAGGGATAGAATTTGTCGCTGTTGTGCGCGCAGGAGATCGAAACCGAAACGGCGGTGATCGGGTAGTTCGAGTAGACCGTGCCGGACAGCGCAAACGGCTCGCCGAGCGCATGCACATACCCGTCCTCCGGCAGCGGCGCAGTCTCGTCCGCGCGATAGGTCAGCACCGGCGCCGGGGCGTTGGACGGCGACGAAAAATCCACACGCAGCGTCATGGCCTTGGTCGTCGGTCCGGGCGTGGTACGGATCGCCGTACCGAACAGGTCGGTCGTGCCCGGCTCCGCCACGGCTGCCGTGGTCAGCGCCCGCACGCCCGCAAAGCCGAGCAGAACGAGCAGTCCGCACAGCGCCACGCCGCCGACCGCGCCGATAATGATTTTCTGGGTTTTATTGAATGATCGGAACAACTGCCGAACCTCCCACTATATGTTATAGGCATTATACCATATACAAGCCCGAAAAAAGGTGAACTTTCTGTAAGGATTGGGGAGGGAGTGGAAAAGCTCACCCAAATTTTACCGCTTCGTTTTCTTGCAATCGGCGGCGGAATCTGCTACAATACGCTTCGTTGAGTTGCTTTACGCGTAAGTCCGAACAGGGCTTGCGCGTCTTTTTTTGCGGCAAAGAAACGGAGGAAACTACTATGGAACAACAATCCCTATCGAACGCGCCGGTCGGCAAGCTGATGGCAAAGTATGCGGTGCCGTGAGTGATCTCGCTGCTCGTCGGCGCGCTGTATAATATCGTCGATCAGATTTTCATTGCGAACGCGAGCTACCTCGGCAGCTACGGCAATGCGGCGAATACCGTGGTGTTTCCGCTGACGGTCATTGTACTGGCGGTCGCGGTTATGATCGGCGACGGCTGCTGCGCGCATGTCAGCGGTCTTTTGGGCAAGGGCGAGCAGGAACGCGCCAAGGTCGGCTTTGGCAATGCGGTCACGCTGTCGGTGCTGGCGGGCGTCGTGCTTTGCGGCGTGTATTTGGCGTTCGGCGACGCGCTGATTACGATGTTCGGCGCGCGTGTCAATGCCGAAACGTTCCGGCTTTCGCAGGAATATTTCTTCTGGATCGCGCTCGGTATTCCGTTCTATCTGTTCGGACAGGCGATGAACCCGGTGATCCGCGCCGACGGAGACCCGCGCTTTGCGATGATCTCGACGCTTGCGGGCGCGGTTCTCAATATCATTCTCGACCCGATCTTTATTTTTGTGTGCAAGTGGGGCATGGCGGGCGCGGCGGTTGCCACGGTGCTCGGGCAGGTGTTCACGGCGGGACTGGCGGTGTGGTATCTGCTGCATCTGAAAACCGTAAAGCTGGATCGCGCCGCATTCCGGCTGAACGGCGGGCTGATCCGGGAAATGCTGCTGCTCGGCGTCACGAGCTTTTTGTCGCAGATTTCGCTCGTTGCGGCGATGGCGGCGATCAACAATATGCTTCGCACCTACGGCGCGCTCGATCCGATCTTCGGGCAGGAAGCGTATGCGCAAATTCCGATGGCCGTCGTCGGCATCGTGATGAAGTTTTTCCAGATCGTGATTTCGATTGTCGTCGGCATGGCGGCGGGCTGTATTCCGGTCGTCGGGTTCAATATGGGCGCGGGACGGAAGGATCGCGTGAAGAAACTGTTTACACGCCTGCTGATCGCCGAGGCGACCGTGGGCCTTATCGCACTGGTGATCGTCGAGGCGTTCCCGCAGGCACTGATCAACATTTTCGGCGCGGCGAACGAAAGCCCCTACTACACGGCGTTTGCGATCAAGGCGTTTCGGACGTACCTTTGCATGATGGTGTTCGCGTGCGTGAACAAGGCGTGCTTCATCTTTTTGCAGGCGATGGGCAGAGCGCTTGCGTCCACGGCGCTGTCGATGGTGCGCGAGATCGTGTTCGGCGTCGGCTTTGCGCTGCTGCTGCCGCTGTGGTTCGGGTTGGACGGCGTGCTGTATTCGATGCCGGTATCCGATGCGCTGACGGCGATTCTGGCGGCAGTTTTGATCGTCGGCACGTATCGGCAGCTGAGCGAAAAAGCCGAATCGAAACATCAATAAATCCATCACAAACAGATAAAAAAGCTCCCTCCGTATTGCCGGAGGGAGCCGCGTTTGTTTTGGTGTTATCGCTTATGCTTTCTTCTTCATGCCGCCGAGGATCAGGTTGGTCAGAATGCCGAGGATCAGCGCGCAGGCAACTTCGGTAAGAGTGACAGCGCCGAAGCTGACGGTCAGACCGCCGATACCCGCGATCAGAATGACGGAGACGACGAACAGGTTGCGGTTGTCGTTGAGATCGACCTTCTGGATCATCTTAAGACCGGAGACTGCGATGAAGCCGTACAGCGCGATGCAGACGCCGCCCATGACGCAGCCGGGGATCGTGGAGAGGAAGGTGGCGAACGGGCCGACGAAGGAGATCACGATCGCGAGAATCGCGGTGTAGAGAATCGTGATGACGGAAGCGTTGCCGCTGATTGCGACGCAGCCGATGGACTCACCGTAGGTGGTGTTCGGGCAGCCGGCGAAGATGGCACCGGCGATGGAGCCAACGCCGTCACCGAGCAGGGTGCGGTGCAGACCGGGATCCTTGGTCAGATCGGTGCCGATGATCGTGGAGAGGTTCTTATGGTCGGCAATATGCTCGGCGAAGACCACGAACGCAACCGGGACGTAAGCAACCGCAACGGTGGCGATGTAGCCAGGCGTCAGTTCACCGAAGCCCTTGAACGCGGTGAGGAAGGCGAAGTTCGGAATCCATTCGATGTTCTGGAACTTGGAGAAGTCGATGACGACAAGCGCCGCATTGCCGGTCGCATTGCCGATCACGGTGAAGCAGGCTGCCACGAGATAGCCCGCGAGGATACCGATGACGAACGGGATCATTTTCAGCATCTTCTTGCCGAACACGGAGCAGAGCATCGTGACTGCCAAGGTGACAAGACCGCAGATGATGCAGACATAGGGGGAAGCGGAAACCGAACCGCCCATGAGGTCGCCGACCGCGTTGCCCGCGAGCGAAAGACCGATGATCGCAACGGTCGGTCCGATGACGACGGCAGGCATGAGCTTGTCGATCCACTTGACGCCGACGAATTTGACGACCAGCGCGATCACGACGTAAACGAGACCCGCAAACAGAGCGCCGAAGAGCAAGCCGAGGTAGCCGAGCTGAACCGAGGTCGCGCCGGCGAACGCTGCGAACATGGAGCCGAGGAACGCAAAGGAGCTGCCGAGGAACACCGGGCTGCGGAACTTGGTGAAGAGCAGGTACACGAGGGTGCCGACGCCCGCGCCGAACAGGGCCGCGGTGGCGCTCATGCCGTTGCCGACGATGGCCGGAACCGCGATCGTTGCTGCCATGATGGCGAGCAGCTGCTGCAGAGCAAACAGGAGCGTCTGTCCGAATTTCGGTTTGTCCTTAATGTTGTAGACCAGATTCATAAGTACCTCCATTGACTTATTATGTACTTGAATGATATGGTGCAGACCGGCTTATCCGGCCGTGAACCCGTTAGTGGACGCCTCTGCGGTTGACGCAGATTTCGTTGATCCCGTCGATCTCCTCGACGCGGACGGAGACGAATTCCTCGCGCGAGGTCGGGATGTTCTTGCCGACATAGTTGGCCGAGATCGGCAGCTCGCGGTGTCCCCGGTCAACCGCCACGCAAAGCTGGATCGCGGCGGGACGGCCGAGCTCGATCAGCGCGTCCATCGCGGCGCGGGCCGTGCGGCCGGTGTAGAGCACGTCGTCCACTAAGATGATATGCTTGCCGTTTACATTGAACGGGATCACCGAGCCGTTGACGTGCGGGGAGGCGAAGCGTTCCTCGAGATCGTCGCGGTAGAGCGTGATATCCAGCTCACCGATGCCGACCGAAAGGTCGGAAAACCGCTCGATATTGGCCTTAAGACGCTTGGCAAGCGGTACGCCGCGGCGTTTGATGCCGACAAGGTACAGCTCGCTGACATCCTCGTTGCGCTCGATGATCTCATGCGAAAGCCGCATCAGCATCCGGTTCATCGTCTGCTCATCGACGAGCTTGCGTTCTTCCATCGCGCACCTCACAAAAAAAGTCTTGCCCGGGGGCAAGACAGAATAAGCCTGTTGGCGATATGGTTGCCTTGCCGGTCTCTCGTACCGAATTAAAGGTTCTTTGACTGTTGGTATCATATCACACCGACTTGGTAAAGTAAAGGAAAACTTTGACGGAATTGTGTAAAATCTGTGAACGGAACGAAGCGACGAAAACTGCGCCGCTCCTGAACGACAGGCCGTTTCCTGCGGAAAACACGGATTTTTCTTGCTTTTTCGAACGCATAAGGCTATACTTTTCGGCATGGAAGCAAGACCGAAAAAGCCGAT
>JAFUDD010000158.1 GCA_017459315.1 Clostridia bacterium
ACCCGCCGAAATGATCCATAAACACGATCAGCAGCACGAACCACATCGCGCCGACCGGCAGCGTCAGCAGCAATGCGACAAAAATAATCGTATAGAAGACGAACGGCGCAAGCACCGACAGCACAGCAACCGGCCGCTTCAGGTACACGCCCGGCACGCCGCAGTAGGCAAACGTTCCCGCAAAGCCGAACACCGGCTTTCGATGCGTGAGCAGCACGTACATAAGTCCGTGCGTCAGCTCATGCAGGCTTGTGTAGACAAGCGCCAGGGCAAGCACCGTGAGGATATGCCAAAGGTACGTCCACCGCCATGTCATCGTAAAATTATCGAGCGAAAAGCCGATCCTCATGCCGAACAGCAGCGCCGCGACCGCAAGCGATACAAAGAACGACACCGGCCCGGTCAGCGTTTGGAATCGTTTGTCGTTCGCGTCATAGAGCATGACCTCGGCATAGCCGCTAGGCAGCTCGGTATAAAAGGTTCGGTTCTCGTTCGTCATGGGTCGCGCATCGCCTTTCCGTACAGGTTACGGTATATCCTACCACAGTTTGTTCCGCTCCGCCACCGGTTTTTGTGAAAAACTTGTGCAGCGGACAAATCTATGGTATACTGTGCGCATGAACGAAACGTCTCTTTACCGTGAAACGAACGCCCGCACGCTGCGGGGACCGTACCTGCTGCTTGGCGCCGAGGAGCTGACCAAGCAGGAGGCGGTGGATCGCGTCCTTGCGTTGCTCGATCCGTCGTTTACGGATATGAACCTGCATAAGCTGAAAAGCCCGACCGCGCGGGACCTATTGAATGCCGCCGATCAGCTGCCGTTTTTTGACGCGTTCCATATCGTGCTCGTCTCGGAATGGAGCGACGCCGACTTGTACGACGGCCTTGCCGCCGAGGATAAGAAGGCTCCCGGCACGCTGAACCGGTTCTTTGCTCTGCCCGATGCGATTGTGCTGTTTGTGCGCCGCGGCGATCAAAAGGAGACGAGCTTTTCCAAGCTGTTCTCTGCGCGCGACCGGCTTGTGAAATTCGACGCCTTAACGCCCGATCGCGCCGCCAAGTTCTGCATCCGCGAGGCCGCGCTGAAAAACACGAAGATCGACGACCGCACCGCCAAGGCGCTGATCGACATGGTCGGCGCCGACGCCTACCGGCTTCGGAACGAGCTCAGCAAGGCTGCGGGTTATGTCGGCAGCGGCGGCACGATCACCAAGGACACGCTCGATACGGTCGTGACCGCCTCGACCGAATATAACGCCTTCAAGATGCTCGACGCGCTCGTGGCGGGCAACAAGAAGGCCGCGATGCGCATGCTCGAATCCGTGATCGGTACGGGCAAGGAGTCCCCGATGGGCGTCGCCGGCTTCTTAGAAGGCCGTCTGCGCCTGATGCTGATCGCCCGCGAAATGCTCGATCAGAAGCGCCCGCGCAGCGAGATCCTCTCCCGCATCGGCGGCAGCCCCTACGCCGCGGATAACGCGATCAAGTCCGCGCAGCGGCTCACCGCCGCGCAGCTCAAAAACGCCGTCGCCGCCTTTGCCGAGATCAACGCCCTTGTCAAGTCCGGCGAGCGCGACGAGCACAACGCGCTGTTCTATGCGATTTATAAGAGCTTTTAACCGAAAGCTGAGAGAAACGGAGCCGATCCGTTTCTCTTTTTTCTTCCCCCTCCCCCGCACGCTTTTTCGTCTGCGCGGCGGGGGATTCCATCCGGTTTTTCGGACAGATTCGAGTTAGCCGTCTTTTCCACATTGTCCACAGGGTTATCCACCGTTATCCACAAAAATATGTAGAAATTATGAATAACAGGGCCTTGGGGCGGTGGATAACCCCTCGTCTTTCCACGCCGGGCGGTGGATAAGGCCGTTTTTTCCCCTGCGGTAAGTTTTCCTTGAGGCGGCAAAGCACGAGCGGTTTTTCGTGCGGCGCACGATAAAAAAGCCGTCCCCACCGGGACGACTTATGCTTGTTTCAATTTCTTTCCTTTATGTATTGCGTCACAAACGCGATATCCTCGGTCGGGACATAGACGCGGTAGGTCGTGTATTTCGTTTTCAGCAGCAGAATATCGCCGTCCGTTCGCATATCCGTGATGCGGTCGAAGCGAATCCATGTATCGCCGCCCTTGGAGGCGTTCTTATGGCGGATGTATTCGCCGTCCATTTCAAAGCGATACCGCTCGCCGCCGTTCATCATAAAGTGGCCGAGCAAAGCAGGCAGGCCGACGACCCCGACGGCGGGCAGCAGAAGCAGCCAAAGAAGACCGCCGTCCTCGCGCAGACGATTCGTCAGCACCCGCCCCGCCTGCTCCGGGCGATAGCGGAGCAAAAACGCGATATTCCACACCTCCGTGACAAGCAGCACAAGCGCGATCACGGTGATGACCGCCGCGATGATCGAACAGATTTTCAGCATGTGCCGATAATAAAAGCGGCTTTGCTCGCGGCTTAAAATATACGACCAGCGGTATTGGCCGTCCTCGCAGAGCGTGATGCGTTCGGGATAGGTCTGCGTGTCCATCGGTGCCTCCTTGGAAAAACGTTCGGGTCAGGCGGTCTTTCGCTTCGTCGCGGCCAGATAGATTGCAAGCGCGGCCATCACGATCAACAGCACGATCAGCGCGGCAAGGAAGATATCGGCGCTCGGTAAAAACGATACGGTGCCGTCGCTGTTCGGCACGGTCGGCGCGTCGCGCAGGACCCATGCCCCGATCTGCGGGCCGATAATACCCGGAATCAGCACCTGCGACATGATCCGAAGGCCTTGGAACCGCCCGGCCATGTGCTCCGGAGTGTAGTTTCTCAGCTGCGTTCCGAACACCGCCATGCCGGATAGGTAGCCGGACATCATCAAAAGCGACCCGATAAACACCGGAATCCGCATCCCTATTCCCTCCGCGGGGATTACCGCAGGGACAAGATACAGCAGGATAAAGCCCAAAAGCAGCATCGACAGCGCGGGCAGAACGATTTTGCGAAAGCCGTGTTTATCCGTCAGCCGTCCGAAGAAGAACGTCACGACGGCGGCAAGGATGATCGCAGGCGCCATGATCAGCACATAGTCCGCCATGCCGAGCGTCTGCTCATAGTAGATGATCAGGTACGGCATATAAACCTGAATGGCGGTGGAAAAGACGAGATAAGCCAGCATCGACAGGTACAGCTTGCCGTTCCGCTTCACCACGTCCGGTCGGAAGCCGTACAGGATCGTCGCAAAATAGCCGAGGTTGTCTGGGTTTTTGACCGGCGCTTCGTCCACGATAAAGAAGCCGAGCACGCCGATCAGCAGCACAACGCCGCCGATGATGCAGTAGATCACCGTCCAGCTTTCGGCCTTGTCGAGATCGAAGCCGAGAAAGCCGCCGAACACCACAAGGATCGACAGCAGCGGCATCATCGAATTGATGCCCTCCGCCGCGCCGCGGTTCGTTTCGTCGGTCGAATCGGTCAGCCACGCGTTGAACGCTGCGTCGTTGGCGGACGAGCCGAAGAACGTCATCACGCAGTCCATGAGAATCACAAGCGTGATCCCGACCGAGGCGGCGCTGACCGCCGCGCCGAACACCGCCGAAATCACATCGGCGCGGATCAGCGCAAATGACAGGATCGACACGCCCCAAGCGATGTAGCCGAGGCACATCAGGATCTTGCGCTTGCCGAGCTTGTCGGACAGAGCCCCCATCAGCACGGTCGTGACCGTCGCCGCGATGGCGGAAGCCGTCACCATCAGCGCGATTTCGGACGCGCTCGCGCGGAACATCTTGTAGATGAACACATTGAAATACATGTTCTCGACGACCCACGCGATCTGCCCGGTCAGCGAGAAAATCACCAGCGTCAGCCAAAACTTTCCGTTCTTTTTCATGCTTCTCACCTCTTGGGGCTATTGTACCATACCCGCGCGGAAATTGCATCCGGTTTGCCCGTTTTTATATAAATATTTCCCATTCGTTTACCTTTGAGTGCATAAAAAAACGGAACCCCGCGTGAGGGTTCCGTGCTAACCGGTCGTGGTGTCGGTTGTGTGTGATTATTCTGCGACGTAGGGCAGCAGAGCCATGACGCGCGCGCGCTTGATAGCAACCGCGAGGTCACGCTGATGCTCGGCACATACACCGGACATGCGGCGGGGCATGATCTTACCGGCTTCGGTAACGAATCCCTGCAGCTTACGAGTGTCCTTATAATCGATGGATGTGGCCTTCTCAACGCAGAAACGGCAAACCTTACGTCTCGAACGCGGACGGCGCGGACGCATTTGTTTACGATCTTCCATGGTGCAAGCCTCCTGTAAATTTTAATGGGTTGCCTTTCGATCAGAAAGGCAGGTCGTCGGAACTGATATCGGTAAAGCCGGAGGACAGATCCTGCGCGGGCGCCTGGGGACGCGGCGCGGAATAGCCGCTGTTTCCGCCTTCCTCATTGGAACGCGGGGACAGGAATTCGACCTCGTCCGCCGATACATCCAGCGCCATGCGCATCGTACCGTCGTTCGCCTGGTATTGGCGCGCCTGCAACTCGCCGATGACGGCGACCTTGCGGCCCTTGGCGAGGAAGCGGGAGCAGTTTTCACCGAGCTGCCGCCATGCGTTGATGCGGAAAAAGTCGGTCTGGCGCTCGCCGCCCTGCTGGGCGAATCTGCGGTTGACGGCAATCGTAAACGTGCAAACGGTCACGCCGCTTGCCGTGGTGCGGGTTTCGGGATCGCGGGTCAAATTACCGATCAGCGTGATTTTATTCATACGTTCCTCCGTGATATTCTTCCGTGATTGTTATGCTTCTTTACGGGTAACCATGTAACGCATGATGCGCTCATCGTTTCTCAGATTACGCTCGAGCTCGTGCGGGAGTTCCGGGTTCGCGTTGAAATTGACGAGAACGTAGAAACCCTCGGTCTTGTAGTCGATTGCGTAGGCCAAGTGACGCTTGCCCCATACATCCGTTTTCGTGATCTCGCCGCCGTTATCGGTGATGATTTTAGCAAACTTGTCCTGGACGGCGCGGTTTGCTTCCTCTTCAAGTTCGGGCGTGATCATGTACAAAACTTCGTACTGATTCATGTTTTTCACCTCCTTATGGACTTC
>JAFUDD010000159.1 GCA_017459315.1 Clostridia bacterium
AGCGATGCGGCCGTTTAGCGGGACGGGAACGACCGGTACAGCCGCCCGACAAGCTGCGCATTTTCACCGAGCGGCACGGTTTCATCCTCCAAAACGACAATGCCGTTTTGGGTCAGCGTGTCGCGCAGCTCCTTTGCGGTGAAATTGCGGTAGTTGCCGTAGCCCTCGTCATGGTTGCCGTAGACGAAGAAAACGCCGTACGTCGTTTGCAGCCTGCCGAGCGCCTCGCAGGCGGCGATCATATCGGCCCGGTCGATGTCGTCATCCACAAAGTCCCCGACGACCACGACCGCATCGGGGTTTTCAGCCTGTATGCGCTGCAGCGCCTTGGGGAAATTGTTCCGGTCAAGCGTGATGCCGAGGTGGGAATCCGCGATTTCCACGATCCGCAGCGGGGCGTCGAGCTTGGCCGAGGGGAAGGCATCGCGCGTCACAGCGACGTGATGGGCGTTGTACCAGCCGATGGCAAGGTAGACGACCGTGAGCAGGATTGCCGCGCCGCAGCGCAGACCGTAGCGGGCGTGGCGCTTAAAGAGCTTGACAAAAACCCACCCGACAAGGTCGCAAAGCAGCAGGAAAAGCAGCAGATGCAGCAGCACCACGGCGACGGTCGCGCCGTTGAACACAAAGAATACACCGCACAGCGCGGGCGGCACGGCGGCAAGCAGCCACGATAAGAAACGATGTTTTTCGGCAAGCGCCGTCAGCAGCGGGACGCGGTGAAACCGCCGCACCATGTATGCCATGCCGCCGATGGCCGAAAGCGCCAATATGCTCAAGATTGCCAACCACATGCGTGCGTCCTCCGATGTTTGCCGCTCTGAGATAGTATATCATTTTCGGACGGCGCAGGCAAGAAAAAAGAGGACAAAAAAGGACAGGCTTTGCCGCATTTTCAAAAGCGGCAAACAGAGCGTTACCTTTGATCCCGCAGCGCAAGCACCATGCCGGGGCGGCGGCTTGTGATATTGGCGATACGGTGGGACAGCAGCCGCGCGGCAAGCGCCGGATCGTTCACGGTCCACGCCGAAACGGCAAGTCCGGCCGCGGCAAGCGCGTCCAGCACCTCGTCCGAGCAGATATCGCAGTTCACGTTGATCGCGGTCACGCCGTGCTTTCGGCAAAGCGCAATCGTGCTCTGCACCCATGCCGAAACGACGCCCGGCACTTCGCGCTCGGCACGGTGCGGGATCGGGATGTTCCAATAGGTGCGCCTGCGCACGGCGTCATCTTGCAGCGCCTCGGCGGAAACGGAGCCGGTGAGGAGCACGCGATCCTGTACGCCGTACATTTCGGCAAGCGTCAGCACGGCCTGTGCAAGTCCGGCTTCCTTGAGGTCGCAGTTGATGCGGATACGGCTGTCCCGCATCCTTTCGAACGCGTCGGACAGCAGCGCGCACGGCGCGTCGGTCGCATCGTGATACAGATACAGCGTACCGTCCGGGCGGCGGCGCACATCGACCTCGAACACGTCCGCCCCGCACCGGAGGGCATGCGCAAGGTAGAGCAGGGAATTGTCGGGCGTATCGTCGCAGCCGGAATGGGCGGTGACCAGGGTTTTCATAAATACATACCTCCGGAGTGAAATTTCTATGTACGGCGGCTCCGATTTTTGCTATAATACGGATAACGAAAAGGAGGACGCAGCCGTGAAGTCTCGCAAACCGAATTTTATCATCCTTTTGACCGACGATCAAGGGTATGGCGACTTGTCCTGCATGGGCAACACCGATTTTCTGACGCCGCACATCGACGCGCTCGCCGAAAACGGCGCGCGGTTTACCAACTGGTACTCCAACAGCCCAGTCTGCTCGCCGTCGCGCGCGTCGCTGCTGACCGGCCGCTATCCCGGCCATGCGGGCGTCCGCGCGATCCTTGCGGGACACCGCCGCGCCACCGGTATCAACACCTCCGCGCCGACGATTGCTTCGGCATTAAAGCCGCTCGGCTACCGCACGGCGCTCGTCGGGAAATGGCACCTCGGCCTTGCCGAGCAGAGCCGCCCGAATCAAAACGGGTTCGACTCGTTCTACGGCTTCATGGCGGGCTGCCTCGATTATTATTCGCACATCTTCTATTGGTCGATGGCGGACGGGCACACGAACCCGACGCACGACCTGTGGGAGAATAACGAAGAAATCTATGACAACGGGCGATATCTGACCGAGATGATCTCGGAACGCGCGGTCGAAACGATCCGAAAGAGCAAGGACGAGCCGTTCCTGCTGTACGTCGCCTACAACGCGCCGCATTATCCGATGCACGCGCCGCAAAAATACCTCGACCGGTTCCCCGATCTGCCGTGGGACCGCCGGATCATGGCGGCGATGCTCAGCGCGGTGGACGACGGCGTGGGACAGATCTGCGACGAGCTCAAGCGCGATGGGCTGTGGGAAAACACCGTGATCTTCTTCCAAAGCGACAACGGCCCCTCGCGCGAATCGCGCAACTGGCTTGACGGGCGGGCGGATCCGTATTACGGCGGCATGCCGGGGAGCCTGAAGGGGCACAAGTTCAGCCTGTTCGAGGGCGGCATCCGCGTGCCGGGCATCTTCTGCTGGCCGGGGCATATCCCCGCGGGGCAGGTGATCGACGAGCCGTGTGCGGCGATGGACGTTTTTCCGACGCTGCTGCAGCTGGCGGGCGGCGATCCCGCAGCCTATACGCTCGACGGCACGGATATCTGGGACGTGCTGACCAAGGGCGCGCCGTCCCCGCATGAAGCGCTGTTCTGGGAGATGGAAGATCAGACCGCGCTGCGCGAGGGCCGCTATAAGCTCGTGCTGAACGGACGGCTTGTCGAGGAGGAAACGCCGAAGGAGCCGGTGTTCTTAGCCGACCTTTCGACCGATCCCGGCGAGACCGTGAACCTTGCCGCCGCAATGCCGGAGCGCGTGCAAAGCATGACCGCGCGGGCAACGGCGTGGCGGGCGGATTTGGAGCGGTACTGGGAGCAGCATTACGCCGCAGCTTACCGCAGTCTGACATAAGTTATCGGAAGGTCACCTGTAAGGGCTGACCTTCTTTTATGGTGAGCGGCGCAAAGGCAAGGGCAACGCCGTCGTCCGCCGCCGACACCGTAAACGGAACCGGCTTGCCGCCTTGGGTCAGCGCCGCGGGAACGGCGCCGTCGGGCAGAAGGATCCGGCGGGCGGCCAATACGCCCTGCGCCACCACGAGCGTGCGGGATCGCGGCGCAGCCGTCACCGTGCCGAAGCCCTGCGGCGTGAAAAACGGCACGGTAAACGACGTGGCGGCGCCTGCCGCAAACCGAAGTGATTCGGCGGGCGCGTCATACGAAAAGCCGGACAGCGCCGAAAGCAGCGCAAAGCTCGACAGCGGCCGGTAGTAGAAATCGCCGCACTCGGCATGGTTCCACATCTGCCCGAGCCGTTCATAGCGTTCCTGTACGGTCTGCACCAGCTGCAGGCCGTTTTCGTATGCCCCGGTCAGCAGCAGAAACGCCGCAAACCAGTATTCGATGCCGGACCAGTTCGCTTCGCCCTGGCAGTTGCGGCAGGTGTACAGCGTCGTGCGCTTGCCCGCGGGGCAGCCTGCGTTGATCAGACCGCGTTCGGGTGAGAAATTGGTGCGCCATACGGTATCGAGCGTTTGCTGCACGGTCGCGTCGTCGAAGATGCCGCCGAGCCCGATCAGGCGGCAGAAGCATTCGCCGTCGAGCTGATCGGTCATGCAGCATTCGTCACGTTCGGCGCCGTCGTGCCAAAGATCGAAATACGCGCCGTTCCACAGGCGTTTGGCGGCGTCGGCGCCGCGGGAAAGCAGGGTACGCCATGCGGCGGCGCGGTCGGGTTCGTGCAAATCATCAGCGAGCCGCGCGGCGGCCTTCAGCGCGGCAAGCCACAGCACGGCAACGTAGATCGGCGTACCGGAGAAGCGCCAAGCGTCATAGGTGTTGCGCTGCGTTTCCGTATCCGGCAGGCCGTCGCCGTTGCGGTCGAGCGATTGCGTGCGATCCATTGCCGCGCAGACCGCAGGCCAAAGCGCCGTAAGCTGCGCCCGGTCGCCGGTCGCAAGCCAGTCGCGGCAGACGAGCAGCACGAACTGCGGGTTCAGATCGACCCGGTCGAAGCCGTTGTCCACGGAGGAAAAGTCCGGAGAGAAAAAGTGCGGGATCGCGCCGTCCGGCCGCATGTGCGCCGCCGTCATGCGCATCTGCCGCAGCTGGAGATCGGGAAACAGGGCGCAAAGGCCGAATGTGCCGTGGTAGGAAATGTCCGTGGTATGCAGTCCGCAGGAGCCGAGCCCCTCCCACACGCCAAAGTCGCCGTTCTCGGCCCACCAGCTGCTTTTGACGAGCGTGGAAAGGTGGATCGAAACGGCGTCCGGGAACGCTTCGGGAAAGCTGCCGGTATACAGCGTATTGACAAAGGCGCGTACCTTTTGCAAAATCTCCGGGCGGGACTGCCAAAGGTACGTCCCGACTTCGGCGGCGTCCCGAAAGCGAACCGCATACCGGTGTCCGACGAACGCGCCGGACGCACTGTACAGCGAAGGAAAGCACCACGAAAGCACAAACGGGATCTGCACGGCTTCGCCGGGGGCAATCGTTTCGTGTACGCAAAGCGCACCGTCGCCCCATGCGCCGGCGTCAAGCTCTCGCAGATTCTTTAATAGGTAAGCAAGGGCTTCCCGCAAAAAGGACGGGTTCTCCATCCGTTCGCCGGCGCCTTGTCGCAGACGCTCGGCAATGCTTGCGGCGCAGGGCTGCTTTACGAGCGTGTCCCAAAGCGCGCGAGCTGCCTCATCGGAAAGCGCATACGGATCGGAATGCAGCAGCGCGGCATCCAACCGCGCGGACTGCGCCATGTCGGGCAGACGGCTGGTTCGATACAGACCGAACAGCGCCGACTCCTCCGAAACGCCGAGCGTGCCGTGCGCCACGAATTCATCCATATATCCCCGGTATTCGCCCGACAGGAACGAGATATCTCGCCCGGCGGCGGACAGCGCCAAGCTCCCACGATCCGGCGCGTCGGCTGTGTCAACGGCGCTCTCGGTCAAAATCGTCGTTCGCCCGTCTTGTCGCAGCACCCGGCAGCGGCGGCCGCAGCTGTCCGCGCCCGCGGACACGATGCTTTTCAGTTTGCCCCAAAGCGCGATCCGAACCGGCGTTTTTGAACGGTTGCGCACCGAAAAGGTCAGGAAAAAACCGGGCGTTCCGGCGATATCCGCTTCATACGGTACGAACGGCGCGGCGGCCTCCAGCGTGACCGCCACGGGCAGAGCGTCGTCCCGGTAGGAGAGCGAAACGGTCGGAAACGTGCCGCGGTATTCGATTGCCGACACGGGCTTTGCAAACGAATACATGCGGGTGTTGTTGTCCCCGGCGCCGAAGCCGAGCCGCCGCAGCAGCACGCGGTCCCCGGTTTCGGTGCGCAGTGCAAACGACAGACTGCCGGTCAGCCCTTCGCCGTCGTCGGCGTCCGGCTCCTTGCGACAGTCGCGCCGGAAACGCGTCGGGTTGGCGATCTGCCAGGCATGAAATTCGCCGTCGGGACGCAGCTCGACGCTGCCCGTGCCGATGCCGCCGAGCGGTACGCCGCTGAAAAGCGGCGGCCGGGTCACATAGGTTGCCATAAACGCCTCCTGCCGCTGTCGAAAAGACAGCTTTGTTTGTTCCAGTATAGCGGGGCGGAGCGCAGTTGTCCATGCACTTTCCCGCATGGGAACCGGGAAAACAAACCGCCTTTTTACGCCTGCTGTCCATGCCGCAGGGCACGGACGTTGCCCTCGTTTGTTTTGTCACAGGAAAACGCCTGCCTGTGCGGCGTAAAACTTACCGGTATGATCGTCGCAATATATCCGGCGCGCCTGTCGAATTTCATTTCGTTATGTAAAAATCGGATATAGCGTTTGTAAAAATAAAATGTATCTTTATTCACTTATATACAAGACTATACAAATTCGGTGCATTTATACATTTTTTAGCGTAAAAAACGATGAAATCGGAGGAGAAATGATCTAAATTGCGAGCATAGAAAATGCAAAAACGACGTAAAAAACGGAGCAGAATTACAAAAAATATTCCCAATCCTCCATGTTCGGAGGAATTTTTATCATGTAAGATAAGCACGTACGACAGGTCGGACATGTATTTTGTGTTCGGTCTGGACGGATCAATCATGCAGGAGGATGGACATGAAAAAACGTATTGCAGCAATGCTTCTGGCGCTGTGCATGATCGCGGGCGTTCTGGCGGGATGCGCCGGTCAGACGACGGCTCCGAGCACGACCGCGCCGGCGGCCGATCCCGGCACAACAACCGCAACGAACGACACGACCAAGCCTGCCGCTTCGACGGAGGCGCAGCCTGCGGCACAGGCGCCCGCAGAGGCAGCGATTGAAAAGGAAGCGCCGATGCTGGCCGAGCAGGTCAAGGCCGGCACGCTGCCCGCGTTGGAAGAGCGTATTCCGACGGCAGCGGACGTCTATGTGGAAACCGAATACAGCCCCGAGGAAACCCCGTCCTACGGCGGCGTCATTCGCACCTACAACAACGGTATGTGGTACTGGGGCCCGTTCTGCGAGGAGCCGCTGTTCCGTCTGAAGGACGACGGTACCGTGGAGCCGAACGTGGCCAAGGGCTATGACCTCTCCGACGACGGCCTCGTTTACACGATCCATCTTCGTGAGGGCATGAAGTGGTCGGACGGCACGCCGTTCACCGCGACGGACTGCGTCTACTACTACAACTACGTGCTGGTCACCGATGTGGACAACGAAACCGGCAAGGTATCCAAGTCCAACTGCGGCCGCAACTACGGCTGGTATCAGACCAAGGACGAAAACGGCATCATGCGTCCGGCGCAGGTTCGCTACGTCGATGACGTGACCTTCACGATCACGCTGTACAGCCCGAAGCCCACGCTGCTGCAGGCGATCTGCATCGACAATAAGTGGATGTTCTGCCCCAAAGAGTGGTATAAGGACATCATGGTCAATGACGCGAACGCCCCGCATTGGTCCGGCGAGACCGATCTGAAGCTGATCGGCGGCGAAGGCCTCCCGACGATCACCGAAGAAGAGGCGCTTGCAAACGCGCTGAAGAAGAGCCCGCTTTATAACTTTGAAAACTTCTCCAAGCTCGGCGATCAGCTCGGCTATCGCTACTGGCAGTATGCCGGCCGTCCGACGCTCCGTCCTTGGAACATCACCAACGCTCTGACCGATCAGACGCTCGTGTTTGAGCGCAACCCGTACTACTGGAAGGTCGATGCCCAGGGCCGTCAGCTCCCGTACATCGACACCGTTGAGTTTGTCGGCATGGATCAGAACCTGTGGGCACAGGAGGAGATCGCGGGCAACATCGACGTGGCGCGCTTCGATGCGGGCGACTTCCCGATCTATAAGGCCAGCGAGGCAGTCGGCAACTACACCGTCTATACCGAGATTTCCCCGAGCTGGAGCTCGGTGGGCCTCGAGCTGAACCAGTCCTATAAGGACGAGCAGTATCGCAAGCTGTTCCAGAACATCGACTTCCGTCATGCGCTCTCCATCGCGGCGGACCGCAACGAGATCAATGAGATCGTCGGCAACGGCATGATGACGCCTGCGCAGTTCGCAGCGCCCGCGGGCACCGGCGACTATATCGAAGGCGCTCCCGAAAAGTGGACGGAATACGACGTTGCAGCGGCGAACAAGCTGCTCGACGGCATCGACGGCATCAGCAAGGAGCTGAATGCGGACGGCTGGCGCACGTTTGTCGGCGGCGAGCATGACGGCGAAGCGATCACGATTGCACTCGAAACCCGTGCCAACGCCCCGTCGGATGCACAGCTTGTCGCGCTGCTGGCCAAGTACTATAAGCAGCTCGGCATTCAGATCGTCGAATCCAACAACACGGACAACAACGCCCGCAACGAGCGTTACTATGCCGGCGATATCTTCATGGGCGCCGTCAACTCCAGCTCCGGCTCGTTCAACGTCATGATCCGTTCGGACGCTGTCTCGGCCTACCGCAACAACTGCGCGTTCACCGGCAAGTACGGCCTTGAGCACGCGGATGCGCTGACGCCCGAAGCCGGTACCGGTCTGGAAGAGCTTGTCAATGCGACGAAGGCTTTGATGTCCGCCAATAAGCTCGAGGAGCTGCAGGCTGCCGCCAAGCGGATCGCGCAGGCGCATTACGACAATACGTGGGTCATCGGCTTCTGTGTGAGCGACAAGACCTATGACGCGGTGAACAACCGTGTACACAACTTCCGTCAGGGCTTCGTCAACTGCGACGAGCTCCGCTTCCTCGGCTACACCAAGCCGTACACATGGTTCGTAGATTAATCAAAGGCATCTGAGAATTTTCAGCCAGCAGTCTTTTATGGCTGCTGGCTGATTCTTAACCGAAGCGAGTGCCGGCGTGCGCCGTCGGTGTTCAGAGGAAATGGAGAGAGATCATGGCAAAATTCATTATCAAGAAACTGTTGATCATGGTACTGACGGTCTTTTTGATCTCCTTTGCGGTATTCTTTATCATCACGCTGCCGCCGGGAGATTTTTTGACCAACTATATCGGACGGCTGCTGGCTGCGGGCGAGCGCGTCAATCAGGCGGAAATCGACGCGCTGCGGGCAGCGTATGCGCTCGATCAGCCGTTTGTCGTGCAGTTCTGGCGCTGGTTCAGCAATATCATTTTCCGCGGGGATTTCGGCTATTCCTTTTCGCTGTCCATGCCGGTCACGGCGATCATTAAGGCATATATCGTGCCGACCATGACGCTGTCCATCGTGACGATGCTGTTCACGTATCAGGTCTCGATCCCGGTCGGCATTTACAGCGCCGTGCATCAGTATTCGTTCGGCGATTATGCGTTCACGACGATCTGCTTTTTGGGGCAGGCGGTGCCGAACTTCCTCATGGCGATCCTTTTGATGTTCCTCGCGTTCAAGTTGACCGGCGACACGATGCTCGGTTTGTTTTCTCCGAAGTTTCAGAACGGGCCGTGGTCGTGGGAGAGGGTCGTCGATCTTTTGAAGCATTGCATCATTCCGGTGCTGGTCATCGGCCTCAACAACACCTGCGGCCTGATCCGTACCATGCGCAGTCAGATGCTCGACGAGCTGAACAAGAACTACGTCATGACCGGCCGGGCTAAGGGCATGAAGGCGCGCGCGATCCGCTATAAATACTGCGTCCGCGCGGCGGTCAACCCGATCGCGTCGTCGATCGGCTGGTCGCTCGTCAATATCTTCACGGGCACGACGATCACCGCGATCGTGCTGAACCTGCCGTCGATGGGCACGGTTATGTATAACGCGCTGATCAATCAGGATATGTACCTAGCCGGCAGCTGGCTGTTCCTGATGGCGATCGCGACCGTTATCGGCACATTCATTTCCGATATCCTGCTGGCATGGCTCGATCCGCGGGCGCGCAAGGAATACCTGAAGGGATAAGGAGGGAGCGACATGGAAACGATCACAAAGAAAGCAAACGCTCCCGCCGGCAAGACGCAGGAAAAGAAGAGCGATAAGTATTACTACGCCTCCCAATGGCGGCTGATGGGCCGCAAGTTCCGCAAGCATAAGCTCGCGATGGCCAGCACGTTCGTGCTTGCGATCTTCTATCTGATCGCAATTTTCGGCAACTTCATCGCGCCGCAGGGCACCGAGCAGTACGACGGCAAGTATGTCAACTGCTCCCCCACGCCCGTGCATCTGTTCCATGAGGGCAAGTTCGTCGGGCCTTTTGTGTACGGCCTCAAGATCGAGCGCGATCCGGTGACCTATATGGCGCATTTTGCGGAGGACACCGAAAAGGTCTGCCGCATCCGCTTCTTCACGGAGGGCGATCCGGACGGCGCATACAAGTGGTTCGGGCTGATCGACTCCAACGTGCATCTGTTTGAAGCGGAGGAGGACGGCAGGATCTTCCTGTTCGGTACCGACAATATGGGCAGAGAACTGTTCTCCCGCGTCATTTTGGGCGCGCAGATCTCGCTGTTCATTCCGGTCGTCGGCATGCTGATGACGCTGGTGCTCGGCCTTGCCATCGGCTCGCTTGCCGGATATTTCGGCGGGTGGGTCGATACGGTGATCCAGCGAATCATCGAGGTCGTTCGCTCGTTCCCGCAGGTGCCGCTGTGGATGGCGCTGTCGGCGGCGATCCCCAAGACGATGAAGCCCGCGCAGGTGTTCATGCTGATGACGGTCATCCTCTCGCTCGTTTCGTGGCCGGGACTTGCCCGCGTCGTGCGGTCGAAGTTCATCTCCGTCAAGAAGGAGGACTTCATCATGGCGGCGCGCATTTCCGGCGCGCCGGCGGATAAGCTGATCACGCGGCACATGATCCCGAGCTTTCTGAGCTACATCATCGTCGATATGA
>JAFUDD010000014.1 GCA_017459315.1 Clostridia bacterium
CTCGTAACCGTCCGTACCGAGCGCAAGCGACGCCGCAAGCTCCAACGCATGCAGGTCGGTTTCGAGCGTGCGGTTCCACCGCTTTTGCCGCGCAATCGATGTATAGGTGCCCTGATGCCGTTCAAAGTACAGTTCGCCGTGCCATGCGTGATAGCGGTCGGCGTCCTTGGCGATCCGGTCGAAAAAATCCACGACAAACTCGTCCTCAAACGGTGGACAGCCCTTGAGGTTCCGGGTCCGCCTGCGCCGCTCGACATGCTCCAAGCCCGGCCCGCCGCCGCCGTCGCCGAGGCCGAACAGCTCCAGTCCGCGCGGGCAAAGGTCCTTGTCGGTGTCGTGGTAATAGCCGTACAGCGCCATCTGCGGCACGACCGCCGAGGTGTAGCTGTTTTCGGGCGGCATGTGCGTCAGAACGCGCGTCCCGTCGAGCCCGTGCCACCAGAACGTATAGCGCGGGAAGCGGTTCGTGTCGTTCATGGACAACTTGTTGGTCGTAAAGTAGGGCACATCCGCGAGCTTCAACAGCTGCGGCAGCGCCGCCGAATAACCGAAAACGTCGGGCAAAAAGCAAACGCGCATATCTTTATGAAATTCTTCGCGGAAAAAACGTTTGCCGTACAGCAGCTGCCGCGCGAGCGATTCGCCGCAGGGCAGGTTCGTGTCGCACTCGATATACAGCGCGCCGACGATTTCGAGCCGCCCCTCCTCCACGCGGCGTAAAAGCCGCCGGTACAGGGACGGATACTGCGCCTTCAGCCACCGGTAGACCGGCGCCTGGCTCAGCGTAAACTGATAGTTCGGATCAATATCCATGATCCGCAGCACATTTGCGATCGTGCGCGCGCTCTTGCGGTAAGTCTCGCGCTCCGTCCAAAGGAACAGCAGATCGAGATGACTGTGCCCGATGGCGGAATACACGTAATCGGGATGCTCATTTTTTCTGTCCAGCACCTCGGCAAGAATCCGGCGCACCTCGGTCAGCGCGTCCTGCTGCAAAACAAGCTGCGTCCTTTTGGTCGGTTCGGTTTCCGCGTCCGGCCAGATCGAAAGGCGCTCGCCCGCGGCTTCGATGGCGCTCGGCGTTTCGTCGGTAAAGTATGCGTCGCGGCCGAAAAACGGCGTGGCGCCGGACTGCATGCCTTCCGCTTCGGAATAGGTCAGCCCGTGCGCATTCTCCAGAACCGCCGCCGCGCGCTCCAAAACCGCGCCGACCTCCTCGCCGTAGGGATCGCCGTTTTCCATCAGCCCGACAAACAGGCTTTGGACGATCTGCCAGTCATAGAACGCGTCGCGGCAGAGGTCGTCCACCCAAGCGGTACACGCCTCCTTGACGCGGCCGCCGTTGCGGTACTGTCCCTCCACGTCGCAGCAGGTAAAGTCCGCCCAAAAATCGATGCGTCCGTTTTGGATCGTATCGGCCAGCTCGACCGTGCGCTTGCCCCAAAGCCCGAGCGGGAACTCGTTGCGCGAGGTGGCGCTCGTTAGGCCCTGCACCGGCTCGCCGAGCGCGTTATACACCAGTCCCTCGGCGGACAGATCGACAAGCAGCGCCCAATGCTTTTGCCGGCACAGCGCGGCCTCCGGCGGAAATGCGGCGGGCAGCGGCGCGGTAAAGTGCACCCATGCGCAGTCGAACAGATCGCCCCAATGATCGCCGGGCGCAAGCGGTGTCATCGTCCCTGCCGCCCTGTTTTCATACGGCACGGGATCGGACGTGATCAAGGCCGTCATGGAAAGCGGAGCCGCCGCGTGATACACGCCGCGCTCCAACAGCGTGCGGAGCGCCGTAAAATGCTGTTCCTGCTTGCGAAATGGTTTCATCGCTCTCTCCCTTTTGAACGGAAAAGGAGGTTACGAGGAGGCTGCCTCCTCATAACCTCCGCAACCTGACTTGTATTGTACGGTTGGAATTACTTCTCGTTGACGAACAGAGCGACCGCCGCGCTGACCCAACCGCCGTTGGAATCGACGAACACCCAAACGATGTCGCCCTCGGCCAGCTCGACCTCAAAGTCGAACGCGTTCGGCGCATCGACAAACTCGCCCGCCGGGAAGTCGGCGAAGTAATCGGCGTTCTTATAGACGCGGAGCAGGTTCATGCTCTGGCCCCACGGATTGCGGACGTAGCCGTTGAACGCGTAAGTGCCTGCGGCCGGGGCCTTGAAGCCGAGGCAGGACACGGTCGCGCCGTAGTCGGTCGTGTTCAGCTCGAGGTAGCCCTCATCGTAGGAGAACGAGATGCCCATGCCGGTGCCGTCCTCGGAATACCACTGGTTCGCGTTCGGTGCGCCGTCGCCGTCCCAGTCGGGCTCGTCATACTTCACGTTGGTCGCAAACTCGCCCCATGCCACGGTCGTGGCGTAGATCCACGGCGTATTGGAGCCGTCCGCCGCGGTGCGGTCAAAATCGCGGTAGGCCGCCCACTTGGCGTCCTGCAGCAGATTCACCTCGACGACCGGTGCATCGTCGGCCTCATTGACGAACACGGACAGTGCGGAGGAGACCCAGCCGCCCTCGGAATCGACGAACAGCCAAACGATCTCGCCCTCCTCGAGCTTTGCGGTGAACGCAAACTCGTTGGGCTTTTCCTTGTATTCCTTGGCGGCGAAGTCCTTGTAATACTCGCTGCCCTTATAGACGCGGAGCATGTTCGCATTCGCGCCCCAGATATTCATAACATAGCCGTTGAACGCGTAGGTACCGGCAGCGGGCGCCTTAAAACCGAGCGCGGAAACGGTCGCGCCGTAGTCGGTCGTGTTCAGTTCGAGATAGTTGCCGCCGTAGGCTTCGTTGAAGTTAAAGCCCATGCCGGTGCCGTCGGCAGAGTACCACTGGTTCGCATCGGCCTTGCCGTCGCCGTCCCAATCCTGCTCCTCATACTTTTCGTTGATCGCAAACTCGCCCCATGCCACAGTTGTTGCATAGACCCAAGGCGTGTTGGAGCCGTCCGCTGCGGTGCGGTCGAAGTCCTTTACCGCGTTCCACTTGGCTTCCTGCTCGAAGTCCGGATCGACGCCGACCACTTCCTTGACCGGCATCACGACTTCCGGAATCACATAGACGGATTCGTCCTGCGGCTCATAGTAGATCGTGACGTTGGAATAGGCGCTTGCCCAGGATTCGCTCTTGGAGTTGCACATGAAGTACAGCTTTTCGCCGGTCTTCATCTCCACATCGGTCGGGGTAATGAAGCCGTACACGTCCACCAGCTCGTCCATCGACTGCTCCACAACGGTCTCGAACTTGTCGTTCTTGACGGTGTAGCTGTCCAAATCCTGCTCCCACGGGTTCCAGATCTGCGCAGTCACGACATACTTGCCGTCCGCGGGCGCTTCAAAGACGAGAACGCCCATCAAACCGCCGCTCTGATCGGTGTTGAACTCCAGATACCCTTCGACGTCATGGTTGAAGCCGACGCCCACATAGGAGCCTTCCCAGGGATGCCAGCCGCCGTATCCACCGTAATCGGTGTAATCCTCGCAGGGATCGGTCACGGTCGCGCCGTCGTCGATGCTGTAATAATACTGCCAGACGCCTTCGGTCGCCGTATCGTCATGGAAGCCCTCGACGCTGTTGTACACAGCGGGCTCCTTGACCGGTTCGGCCTCGGGTTCCGGCGCGGGCGCCTCGGTGGGTGCGGGCGCTTCCGTTGTCTTGGGCGCTTCGGTCACGGTTGCCGCGGGCGCTTCGGTCGGC